>DAOTYR010000239.1:0-5282 GCA_034434655.1 Chloroflexaceae bacterium | reverse complement strand
GGGCCTACCGCCACCAGGGTCACCTCGCCCGGGGCGGCCATGATCTCGCGGATCAGCAGGTCCACCGCATGCTCGTCCACGGGTTGGGCCGCGCTCCGTGGCAAACGGGCGTCCCCCAGGCCGCTCGTCCCGTGGGTATCATGCGCCGTTATCGGCGGGCGCAGCAGGGGCCGGTCACAGCCCGCCGCGACCGTCAGGTCCGGCCGGCCGCCCAGCCCGGCTACTGCCAGCGCGTTGGTCACCGCTTCGGCCAGGGTGCAATTGCCATGCACAACCGAAAGGGCGGCCAGATCAATTTCGGGCGAGGCCAGTCCGAGGAGGATCGCCAGGGCATCATCAATGCCCGGGTCCGTGTCGAGCACCACGCGATGGGGAGGAGGAACGTTCATTGGGGGCCTCGTGTTCCCCAGTGGGAGGGTTTGGGAGGGCGTGGCCCTCCCAAGAATAACCTTCATTTTCACCCTGTTGGTGTGCGGCGTAGCCGCATGGACGGCTGCCGTACTAATAACTATAGCACAGGTAAGGCATTGGCCCTGGGCGGCCAGTAGGGCTACGTCAAATCGTCCGCGCCGTGGGCGTAATGGTCTTTGAATAAATAATCCGCTATAGCCCGCGCAGGCGGGCTTCGCATTCCGTAGCCGAGGGCTTTAGCCCCACGGCCAGCCCGGTATAGCGGATTAATTTCTCAAAGACCATAACGCCCCGGCTACCGCTGCGAAGGCCACCTGCGTGGCCTGTGGAGCCCGCGAAAGCGGGCTTCGCAGAGGCTAGCCCGCAGCTTCAGTCGCCGGGCGGACGACGTTGACGTGGCCCTGACCGCCCGGGGCCTGCGTTGACGCTCACGCCCCGCCATGCCATAATGAAGCGGGAAATGAGCTTCGTAGACGAGCACCCGATGCGCGCCTATCTGGACATCGAAACGACCTTCACGGGCGCGATCAGCGTCATCGGCATCTATCGCCCCGACTATGGCGCCATCCAACTCGTGGGCGGCGGCGTTACCGACCTGAACCTGTACGGCGCCCTGGAAGGGGTTGCCACCCTGGTCACCTTCAATGGCAGCGGATTCGATCTCCCGGTGATCCGCAAACGCCTCCTGGCGGATCTGCGGGCCGAGTATGTCCACCGCGATCTGCTGCACATCTGCCGCCGGCGCGGGTTGCGCGGCGGGCTGAAGGTGGTGGAACAGCGCCTCGGCATTCGCCGCGACACCGCAGGGATCAGCGGCTGGGACGCGCCACGCCTCTGGCAACGCTACGAGGCGGAGGGCGACCGGGCGGCGCTGGCAACGCTGCTGGCCTACAACTATGAGGATGTGGTCAATCTGGCGGCCCTGGAGGCGCTGCTCGACGGCGACACGGTCGTCGCGCCGGCCCCTGGCGTCCGCATCGTGATACAGTAACAACGGTCCATGCAGCAAACCATACTCGATGGCCGCTATGAACTGGAGCGCCTGATCGGCGAGGGCGGCATGGCTCGCGTCTATGCCGGTCGCGATCTCCGGCTCAACCGGCGCGTCGCCATCAAAATCCCCCATAGCCACTACCTCACCGACCCCGATTTCCTCAGCCGCTTCCGGCACGAGGCCCAGGCAGCCGCCATGCTGACCCATCCGAATATCGTGGATGTCTACGATGTAGGTCAGGATGGCGATGTGCACTACCTGGTGATGGAGTACGTTGAGGGTACGAACCTCAAGGCGATCATTGCCCATGAGGCGCCCCTGCCCATTGCCCGCGCCGTGGATCTTGCGGCGCAGGTGGCCCGGGGCCTGCACGCCGCGCACCGCGCCGGCCTGATCCACCGCGACATTAAGCCCCAGAATATTATCGTGACGCCCGATGGCCAGGCGCACATCAGCGATTTTGGCGTCGCGAAAAGCCCCCTGTCGACCGCCCTCACCGAAACCGGGGTGGCCTTCGGCACCGTTGATTATCTCTCCCCGGAGCAGGCCCAGGGCCGGCCGGCCACGCCCCTCTCCGACGTGTACGCCCTGGGGGTGGTTCTGTACGAGATGCTGACCGGTCGCCTGCCGTTCACCGGCGACGGCGCCCTGGCCGTGGCGATGAAGCACGTGACCGAGCCGCCTGTCCCGCCACGGCAACTCGTTCCGGCCATCCCGCCAGGGCTGGAGGCCCTGGTGCTGCGGGCCCTGGCCAAGGACCCGGCGCAGCGCCCCGCCAGCGCCCTGGAGTTCGCCGAGGCGCTCAGGGCCTACGACCAGGCCGCAAAGCAGGAGACGCTGGTCGCCCCCGGTCTAGCCGCCCGCCCCGCCGATCCTCCCCCCCGCGCCCCGCATGCCGGCCTCGGGCGCCCGGCGGCGTCTCCAGCCAGCGGCACAACCGGGCGCGTGCCCATCCCGCCGCCTCGGAGCGCTGCCACGCGCGCTCCCAGCCAGGACGGCATCGGGTGCGGGGTCTTTCTGGTCGGTCTGCTGGTGCTCGCCGGGGTGCTGGGGTTGATCTTCGTCATCGGCACCGGCGCCCTCGGACAACTCTTCGCGGGATGGGGAGGCGGCGGGAGCAACGGCGGTGGCGTGATCGTAACCCCGAGCCCCACCCCCGAAACCGGCACCCCCACCCCCACGCCTCAGGTGACCGTCGTTGTGCCCGATCTGAGCAACTACAGCGGCGAAGCGGCCGATCAGTTGCTGCGCCAGGTCTCGTTGCAGCCCGTGCGCCGCGAGGCGCACAACGCCGAGATTGCCATCGGGTTGGTGATCGGCCAGGATGTGCCGGCGGGCAGCCTGCTGCCGCCAGGCAGTCCTGTCACTTACACGGTGAGCCTGGGGCCGCAATTGATCGAACTGCCCAATGTGACGCGCATTCCAGGGGTGATTGCGCGCGACCGGCTGACCGCCCAGGGCTTGCGGGTCGAGGTGCGTGAGGAACCTAGCCGCGAGGTGGATGCCGGCTTCGTCATCAGCCAGTCGCCCAACGCCGGGTTGAGCGTGCCCATGGGCAGTACGGTAACCATCGTGGTGAGCCGGGGCGACGTGGTGCGGTTCCCCGACGTCATCGGCTTGCAGCGCGACCAGGCCGAGCAGATCCTCCGCACGACGCCCGGCCTCACCCTGATATTTGTTGATGAGCAGGGACCTGATCGGCTCCCCGGTTATGAACGCTACGCCGATAACGAGGTGGTGAGCGCGCAGATTGAGAATGGACCGGGGATCCTGAACGGGGAGTATATCCCGCGAGGGAGCAATATTATCCTGGGGGTGAAGCGGCCGGGCTAAGACCAATGCCTTATACCAAATCCAGTTGGCAGTTCCGCATTGTCGTTGCCGTCATCGCTCGTCGTGACGCCATGCGCGGCAATCTGCAATCCAAAATCTGCAATCGGAAATGGTATTACATAAGCGCATGCCGCGCTTCAGCCCCCCTCCCAGCCTCCCCCCCGCTGAGGGGAGGAGCCGCACTCCCACTCCCAGCGAGGGAAGGCTGAAATGGTCTTTGAATACATCATCCGCTCTAGCCCGCGCAGGCGGGCTTCGCATCCCCTAGCCGAGGGCTTCAGCCCCACGGCCATCCCGATATACCAGATTAATTTCTCAAAGACCATAAAAGGGGTAGTCATGTTAGGCATGGTCCAGAGGCGGTCATGCCAGGTTTGATCGTTGCTTCCATGCCCCAGGGGCCTGGCCCTCCACACCCCCTCATGCGGCATCGGTGGGAACGCTATCGGTCACCGCGGCGCGGCGCAAACGCTCGGCCTCATCGAGCAGCCGGCGGCGCTCGGCGACCCCAAAGGCGCGATCGGCGTGGTGGCGCCACTCCGGATTGGAGGCATAGGCCCACTGCCCTGCCTCGGTGCTGATCCAGCGCGGCGCCTTGGTCGCGTCGAAACGTGTGCTCATGGTGTGTCGTCCTTCCTCTCAGGGTACATCAGATGTCCATGCGGCTCCGCCGCACAATGCCACAACGAACATAAGGTTGTTTCTGGGAGAGCTTTGCCCTCCCAGACCCTCCCGCGGGCGGGGGATGGGGAAACCAGGTTTCCCCATTCCCCTCTTCGAGAGCCTATTTTCACGTTAGCCGTCCATGCGGCTGCGCCGCACAACGCCGCAATGAAAATAAGTTGTTCCTGGGAGGGCTGCGCCCTCCCAAACCCTCCCGCGGGCGGGGGCGTGGGGAAACCCGGTTTCCCCACACCCCTGGGGCCTATTTTCACGTTAGGCCGGTAGGGAAAAAACCGATACCATGCCAGACTGGCGCTCCGCGCGAGCGCCTGCGATGGGCCGGTCCTCGTCCGGCAAAGCCGGAGCACTGGCGCAGCCGATGCTTCGGCTCAACCCGGCCGAACCAGCCCAACCCGGCAACGCAGCCCGGGCGCATTCTAGCTGGCTGGCGTGACTCCGGCCTGCTGGCCGGCGCCCATCAGAATGACAATTCGCTCATCCGGGAACCAGGGGCGCGTCGGCGACCAGATGCCCGTCGCGCAGGCGCAGCACCCGATCCGCAACCCCCACGACTTCAGGACTGTGGGTAACCATCAGCATGGTCTTGCCCGCCTGCCGCGTGAGCCGGTCGAGGAGGGCCAGCACCTGCTGTCCGGTCTCGCTATCGAGGTTTCCGGTCGGTTCATCGGCCAGCACAATGGCCGGGTCGTGCACCAGCGCGCGGGCAATCGCCACCCGCTGTTGCTCACCGCCGCTGAGGCGATCGGGATAACTGGCGCCGCGGTCGCGCAGCCCCACTGCGTCGAGCATGGCATGCGCTCGCTCCAGCGCCGTCGAGCGGGCAAAGCCGTTCAGCTCCAGGGGCAGTAACACATTTTCCAGCACCGTCAGCGTCGGCACCAGATTGAAGAACTGGAACACGAAGCCGATGTCGCGCCGCCGGAACAGCGTCCGCTCGCGCTCGCTCAGGCGGGTCAGGGGGCGACCCTCGATCCACACCTCGCCGCTGGTGGGCAAATCGATGCCGCTGACCAGGTTCAGCAGGGTGCTCTTGCCGCTGCCGCTTTTGCCCAGCAAGACGACCAGTTCGCCGCGCGCGAACGTGATGCTCACCTCTTGAAGCACCACCCGATCGCGCCCGGCCTCGGCATACGTTTTGGTGACACGCTCGAATCTAATCAGGGGCGTTTCCAGCGACTCGATCATTTGCAACCTTTTTGCAAAGCCTTTCTTTGCATTATACCCTGAATGTGGCTGAAATGCCAGGCGGGGAACGGGGTTGGCAACCCCGTTCTCCTGGAGGCCCTCGCATCCGGCGGGGTCATGGGCCAATACGTTTCACATAACAGGACGTACGCGGTGGAGGGGATGCGGGGAGGCT
>DAOTYR010000238.1:0-17424 GCA_034434655.1 Chloroflexaceae bacterium | reverse complement strand
GGAGATTCGCTAAGGTGAACATGGGGGAACCAGGTTCCCCCATACCCCCGCCCGCAGGAGGGTTTGAGGGGGCTGCGCCCTCACGCAGGGGAATGGGGGAACCGGGTTTTCCCATCCCCCCCACCCGGTGGGAGGGTCTGGGAGGGCGTAGCCCTCAGGCAGGGGGATGGGGAAACCCGGTTTCCCCATAGCCCCACCCGGTGAGAGGGTCTGGGAGGGCTGCGCCCTCCCGGGACGTAGGTTCATCCCGTCGGGGTGCGGCGCGAGTCGCATGGACGGCTACCGTGAACATAGGCTGCTCACCTACGCGCCTGCGGCGCTGCAGCCCCCCTCCTGACCTCCCCCCGCTGGGGGGAGGAGCCGGACGCCCTCCCCCCAGCGGGGGGAGGTCAGGAGGGGGGCCGTCACCTTGCCCGCGGAGACGCGACGCGGGCGGGCCGCCCGCGCTCCCAGGCCATATTCATCGCGGCGTTGTGCGCGAATCGCAATGGACGGCTAACGTGAACATAGCCCCTCGGAGGAGGGGGATGGGGAAACCGGGTTTCCCCATGCCCCCACCCGCGGGAGGGTTTGGGAGGGCTGCGCCCTCCCAAGAATAACCTTATTTTCATTGCGGCTTTGTGCGGCGGAGCCGCATGGACGGCTGAGGTGAACATACGCCCTCGGCGAGGGGTGTGGGGAAACCCGGCTTCCCCACGCCCCCGCCCCGCAGAGGGATGGGGAAGCCGGGTTCCCCCGTCCCCCACCCGGTGGGAGGGTGTGCTCACCCTCCATACAACGCGCGCACCACCAGGGGCGTCAACAACCCCTCCACACCCGCCGCAATGGCTATTAGCGGCAGCAGCACCAGCACCCAGACTTTGGCAAAGGCAGCCAGGCTCCACAGCAGGTTGTCGCCGACCGTGAAGCCCCGCGGCGGCGCCAGCAGCGCCGCCCCGATGCGCAGGCCCATGGCGGCGCTGAGCACGAAGGCCGGCAATTCGATCACCCCGTGCGGCGCAACATAGGCCAGCAGAAACTGCAATGGACTATCCGCGCCCAGGGCCAGCCAGGCCCCTCCCCGCGCCGTGAGCGCCCCGGTCACAAAGCCGATCTGAAGAAAAGCCACAAACGGCACCAGGAAGGCGAACAGCCCGAAGCTCACCGCCGAAAGCAGGTTGGAGAGCAGCGACACCCGCAGGTTGTTGGCGACAATCGCCAGCGCCAGACCGGGCGATGGCGCCGGGGCGCCCCCCAGGCCCTCCAGCAGCGGGACGAGGGGCCGCAGGGAGGCCTGGGCGCCGAAATGCCAGCCCAGGGCCAGGCCGGAAACCGCGGCCAGCAGGGCGCAGAGCAACGGCAGACGCAACTCCTGCAGCAACGCCGGCAATTCCTGGCGATAGAAGCGCCAGGGCGAGAAGGGCAGCCCGGCATAGCCGGCGGGCGCCACCCCCGCGGGCCGGTGCTCGCAAAAGAAGAGCCTGACGCGCGCCCAGAGTAGCCTCGGGCTGAGATCCTCGTGCTCCCGCGACAGGATCTCCTCGCGGTTGAATCCGGCCAGCCCGCTGCGGATCAGCGCCAGGGCGACCAGCCCCAGGGCGGCCAGCATGTACCAGAGCACATCGTAGCGCCGGGCGATGAACAGCAGCGCCTGCAACTGCACGGCCACCGCCGTCGGCAGCAGCACCCCCGAAGCCAGCAGCGTCGCCGCGCGCACGCTGCCGGTGTGGGTGGAGATCACCACCGCGCCGGCGACCATCAACACGCAGATGGCCGCCAGCATGAGGATAATCTGCGCCAGCACCTCCGGCGTCATGCCCGCCGCATACAGCGCCGGGTGGATCAGACGCACCAGGGCCAGGAACACGCCCATGGCCGCCAGGCTGCCCGCCAGCGGCGCCAGCAGCGCGGCCAGGAGCTTGCCCAGATACAACTGCCGGTCGTTAAGGGGCATGGCCAGCAGCGCCTCCAGGCTGTTGCGCTCGCGTTCGCCCACAAACGACTCGATCGCCGTCATCAAGGCGAAACTGGCCGGCACAAAACCGACCAGCAGCCCCACGAACGGCACGAGCCGCCCCAGCACCTCGGCGCTGGCCACAAAGCCGAGCGCCCAGCCCGCGGCGGCCACCAGCGCCGCCGGCAGGCCCAGCGTCAGCAGGCCCAGCGGCAGCAGCACCCGCCAGTCGCTCACGGTCTCGGCCAGTTCGCGCCGGGCGATCACCAGCGCCGGGGGCGGGGGCGCCAGCAGCGCGGCGCGCGCCGCCGATCGGCGCCGCAGCGCCTGCCATTGCCCCTGGCGCTGTTCCCGGGAAAGCAGTTCCTCGCGGCTGAAGGTGCGCATCCCGGCGCGGACCAGGATCACCGCCAGCACGCCCAGCGCCGCCGCGATCAGCCAGAGCTGCGACCAGCGCTCATTGATGATCCAGAACGCCGCCAGTTGCATCACCCCGGCCATCGGCACCAGAACGAAGCTCGACATGAGATTGGCGGCGCGCACGGTCGAGATATGCGCCGAGATCACCACCGCGCCGCTCACCATCACCAGGGCCATGCAGCATACCAGCAGCACGAGCAGCAGCAGGCGCGGCAGGGTCAGCATCCCGAAGTACAGCTCCGGCATGAACCCCAGCAGCAACCCCGCATAGATCTGCATCGCCGCCAGACTGGCGACCAGCGGCGGCAGCAGGGTGGCCAGAAACTTGCCCAGGTACAACTCGGCGTCCGACAGCGGCATCGCCAGCAAGGTTTCGAGACTGTTCCGCTCCCGTTCGCCTACGAACGACTCCAGCGCGGCGATCAGCGAAAAACTGGCCGGCAGAAAGCCCACCAGCAGCGCGCCGAAGGGGATCAGGCGCACGGCGAAGCTGGCATCCTCCAGAAAGCCGACGATCTGCCCCGCGGCGGCGACGAGCAACAGCGGCAGCGCCAGCGCCAGCAGCAGGATCGGCGTCACAATGCGCCAGTCGCCCAGCAGTTCGCGCGTCTCGCGCCGGACGATGATCATAATCATGTCGGGGCGGGCGGCTGCGCTCTCGAGTGTAACCATCGTTCCCCTTCCCCATCCTGCGCGCCGGCTCTGCCGGTCAGGCTTCACCCGCTGCGCTCATCGCGCCGGCGCGCCGCCTCGAGCAACAACTCTTCGGGAGGCGCGGCCATGGTGGCCTGAACATTGGCCGGCAGGCGGACGACCCGGAACAGGCCATCGGGCCAGTCAATCAGACGAAACACCGCCTCGGCGCCCTCGCGCCCTTCGCACTGGGCGGCGATGATATAGCCTTCGTCCAGACACACGCGGGCCATGGCTTTCTCGCGCCAGGCTTCGATCTGCGCCGCGCGCCGCTCGTTGCAGAGCGTCTGGATCAGGGCTGCGGCGCTGATGGTGCTGAAACTGCCCTGAAGAAACATACCCATCACCTCCGCGAGTACCTGTTCACTCCTGGGGGAACCCACGCGCCTGCGAGCGAGGGCGTTTCGCCCCTGTCGCGTCTCCGCGGGCAAGCTGCCCGCGCTCCCAGGAGACATGGTGAATGCTTACCTCCGCGACTACACGGCGCGTCGCACGGCTGCCACCACGCTGTTCATACTCGCCTTCAGCGTATCGAAGACCCCGTAGCCTTTGATCGCCGCCGCCTCGAAGCAGGGGCGACCTTCGATCGGCAGATGCCGGCGCAACTCCTGAACGGACAGGGCATGCGGCAGGTCGCGCTTGTTGAACTGTACCACAATCGGAAATGTGTTGAGGTCATAGCCCAGTTCGATCAAGTGCTGCTCCATCGTGTACCATGACTCCTCGTTCTCCGCCATGCGTCCGGCCTGGGAGTCGACCACGAACACCACGCCGTCGGTGCCCTGGAGGATCAGGCGCCGGCTGGCGGCGTAATACACCTGGCCGGGAACCGTGTACAGCTTAAACTTTGGTTTGAGATTGGCAACCTTCCCGATCTCCAGTTGCAGAAAATCAAACAGGAGCGTGCGATCTTGCTGCGTTTTCAGCGAGATGAGCCGCCCGCGTAGATTCGCCGGCGTGCGCGCATAGATAAACTGCAAATTGGTCGTCTTGCCGCTCAATGCCGCGCCATAGTACACAATCTTCAAATTGATTTCGCCCAGCGCCCAGTTGATAAACATGCGCTCCTCCTACCAGATGTTATCAAGATGAGCGGCGAAATTGCGCACGAAATCATCGTTCACGGCAGCGGGAGGCGGCGTCATCGCAGCCTTGCCGACCAGGGCCAGGATGCGTTCCGCCGAACGCTTGATGGCCAGCCGCGACCATCCCAGGGGCACGTCTTTGGCGGTGGCCAGCAGCAGGAACAATCCCTCGCCGACCCGCGAGACCAGAATGGTCATATCATCGTGTTCCTGAACGATCAGATTGCAGGTGCGCTTGCCGCCCAGCAGTTGGGCGATCTCCATGGTGGCCATCAGGTCCCCGGCGGCCAGGGCGGCAAGGCTCGAGACATCGAGCTGCGCGCGACCTTCCCAACTCGCCAGTTCCTGGCCGCTCAGATCGCCCAGGAAGGCGCAGCGCACATCGGCCTGCTGGCCGAGTTGCGCGAGCAGGTTCTGGATGGCCGTCAGATGGGCGGGGGATAGAACAATCGAAGAACGAGACATGATGGCGCTCCCTGTCACTCTTGATGCTGTAACGCATCACCAAACAGTCGCTCGAATTCGCGGTTGAGCGAGGCGCTCAGTTCGGCGGCGATCACCTCGCCCGGCGTTCCTTTCACCAGGCGCATGCCGCTGAGTTGTTGCGCGCTGCGCTTGAGTTGGATCAAGATGTAGCCCAGCCGGGGTTCAACGAACTCTTTGGCGAAGACGAGGGCCAGGAGGTGCTGGCTGCCCACGTTGGTGGCGTAGATGTCAAATTGCACGCCTTCGAGCACAATCAGGCAGCCCACCTGCTGATCATGCAGGGAGCGTCCTAACTCGGCGATGTTGATCGAACTGCCGGCGATCAGCGAGGTGATCGCGTTCACGTCCAGGTTCGCGGCATCACCCTGTTGCGCGATGGTGTTTCCGAGATTATCGGTGTAGATGACAAACTGGGCCTGCGTTTGCCGCCGCAGCATATCAAGGAGCAGCAGCACATCGGCCATCGTCGCCGCCGGGCGACCGGTCTCCGCCATCGGCGCCGGTCCCGTTCCCAGGGGAAGCTCGAGGGTCTTGCCCACCGCCGCAACCAGATCCCCTGCCGCGCCCGGCTGTGGCGCCAGGGCGCAACCGGCCAGTTCCGCTTCGCGCAGACTGACCGCGCTGGCCTGCGGCGGGTGCAGCAACAGGGCGCGGAGGTTGGGCCACCGTTTGCGCAGCCGGCGGATGAGACTCAGGCTCTCGACCTGCAGACCGGCAATCACCAGATCGTAGGGCTGACCCCCGGCGACAAGCTGCGCGGCGGCGACCGAACGGACGCTCTGCGCCTGGATGCGTATGCCGCGGTCGGCCCCCGCGGTGGTCAGCGCCTGTTCCCAACTCTGGCTTAGCGCCGGATCGCCTTGAATGATCAGTAGCCGGTACTTCATCCGCGGACACTCCCTCTGCATGCGATGGTGGCAGCACCTGGGCGGTGGAGGGGCGCAGGGAGGAGCAGCCTCCCCGCATGCCCCGGCGCTTGCGCGCTAGTCTGAATACCATATCAAATAAGCGCATGCGGCGCTTCAGCCCCCCACCCAAACACCCCCCGCCGGGGGGAGGAGCCGCACTCCCGTCCCCACCCGGTGGGAGGGTTTGGGAGGGCTGCGCCCTCCTACGAAGAACCTATGGCCATCCTGTTCGTGTGCGGCGCGAGCCGCATGGGCGGCTGAAACGTCCTGGCGCTAGCCCTCTCCGGCGCAGGGCAATCGGAAGGTAAAGGTGCTGCCACTCTCAGGGCGGCTGTCAACCCAGATCTGGCCGCCGTGTTGCTCGATCACCGCCTTGGCGATGGTCAACCCCAGCCCTCTGCCCAACACGCCCGCGCGTTCGGCGCTCTCGGCCCGGTAGAAGGGTTCAAAGATCTGCCCCATCTCCTCTTCGCTCAGTCCGTAGCCGGTATCTTCGACCATGACCAGAATGTGGCCGGCTTCGTGGCGCGCGACCACGCGAATGTTCGCCCCGCCGGGGCTGTATTTGATCGCATTGTCAATCAGGGCATTGATGGCCCGGCCCAGTCCTTCTTCGGAGCCGGTCACCCGCGGCAACCCCGGGGCCAGGTCCACCGTCACGTGCTGGCCGCGTCGCCCGAACTCGGCGTATTGCAAACCGACCGCGGCTTCGATCAGGAGATCGAGGCGCAACGGCGAGCAGCCTTCAAGGGTCTGGAGCCGGATCTGCCCGAGGGAGAGCAGATCGTTGACCAGCATCGTCAACTCGCTGTTCAGCCGGACCACCTGCCCGATCAGGCGCGACTGTTGCTCGTTGAGTTCACCTGCCGCCGGCACACTGGTGATGAGGTTGCGCAATTCGCGTAAGGGAACGTGAATGACGCGCGAGAAGTTGCTCAGGAAGGTCTCGTGCTGTTCGCGCTCGTTCAGCGCGGGCGCTTTCGCCGGTGTGGCGGGCGGCGCGCTCTTCGGCTCATCGGCGGGGCGAATGACAAAGCTCCACAGCGCGTCGTCAATGCCGCGCGCGATGACGCTGGCGCGCCCCCCGCCCGGCAACGCCACCGTTCCCTCCACCGGTCCCTCGCTCATCAGGGCCTCGCTCAGCAGCGGCGTCAGGCAGGCGGCGCCGCTCTCGATCAGGGAGCGCCCGCGCGCGCTCTGCCCCAGGCCCAGGGCCGCCGCTGCTGTAGCGGTGTAACTGACCAGGCGGCCCTGGCCGTCCACGAGCACCAGCGCATCGGTGAGGCGCTCGAACAACGCGCCGATCTCGTGCGCCAGCGCCGCCTGACGGCGCGCCCGTGTCGGTCCGCCGCCAGCGGGTTGGGACGCGGCGGGAGAGGCGGCGCCCGCGCGGGAGGACCTGGCGGCAGACTGGGGGGCGGCTTCGCCGACGGTTGGCGCGGCGATCCCGTGCGTGGCGCTGATCAGCGCCCCCAGGCCGTTGAGCGCCGACCGCGCGGCGCTTGCCAGCGGGCGCTGGCTGGCGGCCAGCAGCAATCCCCAGAGCGTGCCATCACGTTGCAGAGGGATGATGGTCAGGGTCGAGGCGCCCAGCCAGCGCTGCCCCTCCGCGTCCAGACCGCTTTCGGCCGCGGCGGCGGTGCTGCCAGGCCGCCTGCTGCGCAACACCGTGGCGATCAGGTTGCCCCCCAGGCCGAGCATGGCCGGCCCCTTGCCGCCCGTCGCGGCTAGCACGCGCATCTGGCGCTGGTCGGCGCTCAGCGACCCTATCAACGCGCGCTCCACCCGTAGCTCGTGCAGCGCCTGGCGCAGATCGGGGGTGGCGCAGAGGGTGGGCAGATCGGGGCAGCGCCCGAAGACCCGCGCCAGGTCGATCCAGCGCCGTTCGGTGGGCAGCAGCGCCGGCAGATCGACCGCGTTCAGGCGCGGCTCGGCCACCAGGGCCGCAACCAGCGTGGCCACGAAGGCGCGTTGCGGCTCGGGGGCGGCCAGTTCCGGCAGGCTTATCGTTTCATCGCCGAACTGGGCGAGCGCCATCACCGCGTGATCCACCCGCTCCGGATCGCTCAGGATCACGCACCGAAACCGCTCTCCCTCGGCGCGCGAGACCAGGGCCAGGGCGCCCTGCTCGCCGGCGATCATCAAAAACGGCGCGCTCTGCCAGGCGTCGCCCCACGGCGTGCCTTCGTCCAGATTGCCAAGCGGCCCGCCGAAGATGATCCGCGCGTGCAGATCCGCCGGGCGGCGTTGCACGGCCAGCGTTGCCAGATGCCGCACCTGATCGAGACTGAGCAGGCATCCGGCGTTGGCCGGAACGCCCAGCAAGGCCGGAAGCGAAAGGGGTGCCGCAGCAGTGGTCATGGAATATCTCTCCTCTGCAGGTAAGACATGGTTGCGCGGCGCGACCTGGTGTGCGCCCGTTCGAAGAGAAGGGCGGAAGGCGCAACCCTCCGCGATCCATTGGCTCCGCCGGTGGGGGGCGCGCGTCCTGGTGATGCCGGGATGCGTATGCCGCCGCGGTCGCTACAGGGGTTGCGGGGAGGCGCGCCTCTCCGCAACCCTCTCGCATAACAGGACGCATGCGGATGAAAAAAGGTTTGTTCCTGGGAGGGCCCACGCCTGGACCCAATACCTTTCAAGCGCATACGGCGCCGCAGCCCCCCTCCCAACCTCCCCCCGCTGGGGGGAGGAGCCGGACTCCCTCCCCCAGCGGGGGAGGGCTGGGGAGGGGGCAGTCACCTTATTTGAAAAGTATTGCGCCTGGACCCTCCCAGGGGCCGGGGCCTGAGTGCGCGGGCCTCCGGCCCGCCTCCGCAATGGGCTAAACAGGTTGTTCCTGGGAGGGCGCAGCCCTCCCAGACCCTCCCACCGGGGAGGGGGATGGGGAAACCGGGTTTCCCCATCCCCTCACGTCAGGCTGAAAGGGCCCGTTGGGCGACCTGGAGCACGGCCAGCGCCTCCTGGGCGGCATACTCCGGCGCCAGCCGGGCAATGGCTTCACCCAGGGCCTCGTAGCTGAGGCGCAGCGGGCTGTCGGGCAACCCCTGGTGAGCGAGCCAGTGCTGCATCCAGCGGGTGTAGCTGAGCAGCGGATCGGGCATGCCGGCAGCCACGCTGTCGATCAGGTAGGCGACGTACCAACCCGCTTCCGTCGTCGTTTCCGCGCCGCCGGGCGCGATGCCCGCCGCCATCAGCCGTTCCGCCGTCAGCCCGATCAGTTCGGCCTGGATTGACTGGAGCGCCTGACAACTCTCGCGCTGGTAGGCCAGCGCCGCGCCGGCTGCCGTCAGCGCGCGCCGCGCCTCCTCGGCCGGCCCCGGGGCGAGCCGCGCCGCCAGCGCCTCGCCCAGCAGCCAGAGGGCATGCTGCATATGGCCGGTGCACAGCCCGCGCCGCATCCACAACTCCCGTTGCCATTGCACATGCTGGCCCAACGTCGCCGTGCTGTTGATCCCCAGGGCATCAACCAGATAGTCAACCAGATACCAGAACTCGTACGCCAGCCGCGCGCGCCCGTCGGCGCCATAGGCCGCCTGCCAGTGCCAGTGCTGGTCGAACGTCGCTCTGGCCAGATCCTCGGCGAGGTGGGTCTGTTGCTCGGCCACGGCGCGGGGCGCGGCCCCGGCAAAGATCAGCCCTTCGAGCGCGCTTTGCATATACCCGAAGATGAAGGGCTGCCACTGCTCCGGCGTGTGCCTCGCGATAGCCCTCCACAGGTTGCCGTACATCTCGCGAATATGGCCGGTCGAACAACCAAAGCCCCGGATCTGGTCGCGGCGCCAGCGCGTGTGATCTTCGAAAATCATCGGCGAACGGTAGCGGATGCTCTGGATCAGCACCCCCAGGTTGCGATCCATGTCCAGCTTCAGGCGCACGTGGATGCCTTCGCCAAACCGTTGCGCCCAGAATGGTTCACGCATCGCCTGCTGAACGGTGTCTTCAACGATCGCCAGGCGCTGATCTTCGAGCCGTTGCACAATGTCGAAGTTTTCCATAGCCTTTCCCTGTCCGGTTCCGTGACGCCAATGCCCGGTCCGCCCGCACTGTCGCGGTTAAGAAAGGGCGGCATGAAGCTTATTCCTTCATAAACTGAGCCGCCAGACGGCGCGCGATGGCGCGGGGATCGCCGTCCAGGAACTGCCCTCCCTGGACGCGCGCCCGCAGATCGGGGCGTTCGTAGAAGGCCATGCCGCCAAAGATGAACAACGGACGCGGTGGTTCGATCCGGCTGAGGATCTGGCCGGTCTCTGTCAGATTGTGGGCCGCTTCTACGGTCGTTGCCGATAGTCCCAGGATCTGAGGGCGGAGCGTGCGCACCAGCGTCTCCAGCGTCGAGTTCGGCACCGTTTGTCCCAGGTAGTTCACCCGAAAGCCGGCCCATTTCAAGAACAGCGCGATGGTCAGCGCGCCCAGTTCGTGCAGTTCACCCTGGGCGCAGCCGATGACCGCCAGGGGGCCGTGCGGGTTGTCCCGATGGGCGGTAAAGAGATTGTGCAGCTTGCTCTCAGCGAACCTGGTCGCGAAGTGCTCGGTGGCGACCGAGATTTCGCCCCGGTGCCAGCCCTCGCCGATGGCCACCTGCACCGGCATCAGCAACTCGGTGCAGAGCGCCTCCGCCGGGTAGAGCGCCCCGGCTTCGCGCCAGACCTCCTCGGCGGCATTCTGGTCAAACGCCACCAGCGCGCCCATCAGCCGGCGCTGGAAGATCGGGAAGCCCTGGCTGGGCGGCAGCGGCCCTGGCTGAGGCCCCGGCATGCCGTTCTGCGCCGGCGCGCCCGGGCCCCCCGCCGGAGCTTCCGCGGCGCTCGAGCGCAACCAGGGCGGCAAGCCGAATTGCGGGGCCGGGGGCGCCGGCAAGACCGGGCCACCGGCAGTGCCTGCCCGGAACGCCGCCGGCGATGGTGTGGCCACGGAGCGCGGATCTGGCCCCGCAACAGCGGCGCCCGTAGCACTCGGACCAAACACATCGGTTCCCGGCGCCGTGGATGCGCCGGGGCCGAAGGGGGCGGCGGCGGGCGCGGGCGCGCCGCCAGCGCCAAAGGGCGAAGCGGCGGGCGCGCCGCCAGCGCCAAAGGGCGAAGCGGCGGGCGCGCCACCACCGGGGCCGAAGGGCGCGGCGGCCGGCGCGGACGCGCCGCCCGGACCGAAGGGCGAAGCGGCGGGCGCGGGCGCGCCACCGCCGGGGCCGAAGGGCGCGGCGGCCGGCGCGGTGCTCGCGCCGAAAGGCGAAGCGGCGGGCGCGCCGCCACCGGGGCCGAAGGGGGCGGCAGCGGGCGTGGGCGCGTTGCCGGGGCCGAAGGGCGAAGCGGCGGGCGCACCGCCGCCGGGGCCGAAGGGCGAAGCGGCGGGGGTGGGCGCGCCGCCAGCGCCGAAGGGCGAAGCGGCGGGGGCGGGCGCGCCGCCAGCGCCGAAGGGCGAAGCGGCGCGGGCGGGCGCGCCGTCAGCGGGGCTGAAGGGCGAAGCGGCGGGGGTGGGCGCGCCGCCAGCGCCGAAGGGCGCGGCGGTCCCCGGACCCATCGCGCCCGGCGCGGCCACCGGCGCCGAAGGCTGACGCCCGGGGCCGGGCGCCGGCGAAGTGCCGGTGAGCGTTGCCGGGATAGGCGGACGCAGCCCGGATTGATCGGCCGCTCCCCCCCTGGTTTCAATCAACTGCTCCAGCAACGTTGCCAGGCCCACGGCGCGCGCTAGCCCCTCCGCCTCGTGCGGATCGGGTTCCGCCTGGCCGATCAACAACACGCCCCAGGCCTGACCACGGACGCTGATAGGGATCGCCATCGCCGAAGCGGCCCCGCCGAGCAGGGCATACTCCGGGTCGGTAGGCACGAGCGGCTGCATGGTCAACCGGCCCTGCTGGAAGGCCTGCCCCACCAGACCTTCAGCGAGGGAATGCGGCGGCGGCGGGCTGGCGGCGCTCCAGGCAACCGGCGTCAGGGCGCCGTCGGTATAGCGGTAAAGCAACTCGCCCACCGTGCCACAGAACCGGCGCAATGCGTCCATCGCCAACGGCACCATCTGGTCGTACTCCAGCGCCGCCTCGGCCAGCAGCGACTGCAATTCGGGCAGCTCGCCGAGGCAATCGATCAGTTTGAGGCGTTGCGCTTCGGAGTGGCTTGCCAGGGCATAGGCGATCCTGGCCCAGCGCGCCGCATTTGCGACCGGATCGCGCTGGGGCGCCTCGGGGGGCGCCTGCCCCCGCGCCAGACTGAGCAAGAGACTGGCGCGGCTGACCACGCGCTCCTCGGCTGTCAGCACCCCCTCGAACTGGTACCGTCGCGCGGCGCTATTGGCGCGATCCATGCTGGCCCGGCTGATCATCGAGCCCCAGAACACCGGACTGTCCACGACGAGGAACCATTCCTGGCTCAACGGCGACCCCGCCGGCGTCGGCACAAAGGTCACATGCGGGATGGTTGGCGGCGCCACGTCGGCCTCGCCATACACCGTCACACTCCGGCACAGGGGCGCCAGTTGCGCGATCCGACCCTGGTGCAGATGAAAAAGGGAGAAACGCAGCGTGCCCAGCGCGACATGCGCCTCGACGCCGCGCTCCTGGGCCATCAACTCGAATTGCCGACCGATGACGATCAGCGCATCAGCCTGACGGCGCCAGCGGCGCGCCTCAGGGATATGCTGCACCAGTTTCATCAACGATGGCCCGGACCCGCGCGTGGCGGAGGTTGCAGGAGTTGTCATAGACCTCTTCCTCAGAATGCTCCAGGCAGCCGGTAGGTGAGGACGCAAGGGCGGTCCCGCTCTGGTGGGCCAGGACGGGACAGCGGTGCTGCGCTCTTTCCACAGTATGGCACACCGCTGGAACCAGGGAATTAGTCAGTCACAAGCATTGCGTTAGGGATGCGTTAGGGATTGGCCGGGAGAAGGCTTTTGCTTCCTACGACAATGCATCGTTATATGGCTGAGGCAATGCGGATATTGTATACTATGGCCGGTGAGATATGGTTTCGCTGCGCGGCCTGGCGCGAAACCGTCTGAGGGAGCTGCGGAGGGCGCGACTCTCCGCGATTCCCGTGTTCCGACCGCAGCGGGCGCGCGACCTGGCGCCGGCAGCAGGACTCTGCCGCCGCGGTCGGAACCATATGATGCAAGCAAAATAACTATCATGCACAAAAAATATTTGTTGTGAATACTATTGCCTTGCGGTGAAACTGGTTTTTGCTCCTGTCCATTGCGGTCAATTGCCGGTTGACCGGTGCAGGATCGATGATGCAGCAACCACTCATTTCACCCGATACTGCGCGTATCTGGCAACCGACCCTGGCCTCGCTGTTTGACCTCTGGCAGCGCGTGCTGCAAGACCGGTACAGCGCGCACAGCCTGGGGCGGGCCTTGCTCACCGTGGTGGCCGAAGCCACCCACGCCGCCTGGGCCTCGCTCATGGCCTTCGACCCTGACCGGCGCCAGTTGCAGATTACCGAAGCTATCGGCCTCCCTGAAACGGTCGTCCAGTCCACCCGTGTGGCCCTCGGCGAGGGCATCGCCGGATGGGTTGCGCTGCACCGCCAGCCCCTCCTGCTCGCCCCTGACTACCCCGCTCCGCCGCATCTGGTGAGTTACCTGCGCCGCGACGCCATCGGTTCGGCCCTGTGCGTGCCGATGATCAGCGATGGCGACCTCTACGGCGTCTTGAACCTGGCCCGTAAGGAGGGCGAACCGCCCTTTACCGAGGAAGATCTGTGGTTCGCCGCGCTTGTCGCCGAGCGCCAGGCCCTGGCCCTCAAAACGGCGCAACTCTACGCCGAACTGGCCAGACGAGAACGGTTCATGGAGCGCGTCATGGAGAGCCTGCCGCTCTCGCTGGTCGTGCTCAACCGGCGTTTGCAGGTGGTGCTGGCCAATCAGAACTTCTTCCTGAAACTGCGGCGCGACGCCCGCCAGACCATCGGACGCACCATCAAGCATCTATTTCCCGCGGTATTGCTGCAATATATGCGCCTGGAACAGCGCGTCAACGACGTGTTTGCCAGCGGCGAGCCGTTCGATGGCGAGAAGGTGGCCTATACCGCCCCCGGCCTGGGCAAACGCAACTATTTCTATCGCCTCGTTCCGCTCAAACATGGCGCCGGCGTCGATCACGTCTTGCTCTTGATTGAGGATGTGACCGAGCGGGAGAAACTGGGCGAAGAGGTCCGTCGCGTTGAGCGCCACCTCGCCGGTGTGGTCAATCAGGCCAGCGATCTGGTGGTTTCGCTCACCCCTGATGGGAAGATCATTACCTGGAACCCGGCTGCCGAGCAGGTCTCCGGCCTGAACGCCGAGCAGGTGTGCGGCGAGCCATTCGTGAAACTCTGCGCCCCCGGTCAGCACTGGACGGTGCACGACCTGCTGCGACGCCTGGCTGCCGGCGAGGCGGTGAAGGAGATCGAGATTAGCCTGCTCGGCGCCGATCCGCAGCACCCCGTCGTCGTAGCCTGGAACTGCTCGGCCATGCGCGATGACGCAGGCACGGTGGTAGGGATCATCGCCGTGGGTCGCGATCTCACCGAGCGGCGACGCCTCGAGGCCCAGATGGTGCAGGTGGACAAGATGGCCTCCCTGGGGGTGATGGCGGGCGGCATCGCCCACGAATTGCGTAACCCGCTGGCGATTATCCAGACCAATGCGCAGTTGCTGGAAGAGTACCAGGATCATCCAGAACTGGCCCGGCAGTGCCTCCAGCATATTGTCGCTTCCACCAGGCGCGCGGCCCTGATTATCGAGAACCTGCTCAAGTTCGCCCGCCCGCCTCAGGATCGCTACCGCTTGCTGAACATCCACAATGTGCTGGAGGAGACCTTCGCGCTGCTCGCCAACCAGCTTCTGATGGCGAAGGTTGACCTGGTTCGCGCATTTGCGCCCGATGTGCCCATGATGTACGGCAATCCGGTGCTGCTCCAGCAGGTGTTTACCAACCTGATCCTCAATGCCCTGGCGGCTATGCCGCAGGGCGGGCGCATTACGGTGAAGACGCGCAGCGTCAACGAGCAGATCGAAATCCAGGTGTGCGATACCGGAACTGGCATCGCGCCCGAGCACCTATCATGTATTTTTGACCCCTTCTTCACCACGCGACCGGTGGGCATGGGTGTCGGCCTGGGATTGTCGATCAGCTACAGCATCATCCAGCAGCATCATGGCCAGATCAGCGTTGACAGCCAGCCGGGGCATGGAACCTGCTTCACCATCCGTCTGCCCGCCGATGTGTGATCTGCTGCCCCATGCGGCTGCGCCGCCCACCAGGCAGCAAGGGGGGAACCACGGTGTTTGCTCGCCACGCCCCTGGCAGGTAGGTGTGATGGTTCTTGAGCAATTCATCCGGTATGCCGGGCTGGCCGTGGGACTAAAGCCTCGGCTATGGAATGCGAAGCCGGCCTGGGTGAGCTCTAGCGAATTGATTTCTCAAAGACCATCACATTGCTTTCGGGAGCGCGGGCAACTTGCTTGCGTAGACGCGATCAAGGCGGGACGCCCTCGCTCCCAGGCGGGTGGGTTCCTCCAGGCATGAACAGGTACCCTGGCAGGCGCAAGATTTTCTTCAAGAGGCCCGCCCTCCAATGCCCTCTGCGTGATCTTCCCGGCTTTGTATTGAATATGCGCGCGATGGAGGCGATGATGAGCCAGATACTGATTGTTGATGACGAAGCCGATCTCGTCTGGGCCGTTGGCCAGGCTCTGCGCCAGGAAGGGCACACCCTCAGGGTCGCCTATGACGGCAACGAGGCGCTGGAACTCTGTCGCTACATTCTGCCGGATCTGATCATCCTCGATGTCTCAATGCCGCACATGGACGGCCTGACCCTCTGCCGCACCCTGCGCCGCGATCCGGGGCTGGCCGAGGTGCCGGTGCTCTTTCTGACCGGACGGGATATGATTGACGATCGCCTGCGCGGCTTCGAAGCGGGCGGCGATGATTATATGGTCAAGCCGTTTGATCTTCGCGAGTTGAAGGCCCGCGTGGGGGCTTTGCTGCGCCGCAGCTCCCGGTCGACTCCCCCCCTGGCCGAACATGGCGCGTTGCAGGTCGGCGCGCTGAGCCTGAACCCGCAGACCCGCACCGTGCGGATCGGTGACGAGGTGCGTCAGCTTACGCCGGCCGAGTTTGAATTGCTCACCTTCTTCATGCGCCATCCCAACGAGGTGTACTCCAGCGAACAGTTGTTGCGCCATGTCTGGGGCTACGATCCCGACGCCGCCGAACCGGGTCTGGTGCGCTGGCACGTGATGAACCTGCGCAACAAGATCGAGCGCGATCCCGCCCGACCGGCCTACCTCTGCACGGTGCCCCGGCATGGGTATATTCTGCGCAACGGCTGATACCGAGTCTTGATCGATTGGGATGCGTTCCTGCCGCGGCAACCCATGGTCGTGCCGGGATCAATACCTTTCACATGAGCCCTCCACGAGGTTCTTCCTGGGGAGGGCTGCGCCCTCCCAAACCCTCCTGCGGGTGGGGGTCTGGGGAAACCTGGTTTCCCCAGACCCCTGCGCAAGGGCTGTGCCCTCACCTTCCCGGGGGCGGGGGCGTGGGGGAACCAGGTTCCCCTATGTTCACGTTAGCGCATCCGGCGCCGCAGCCCCCCTCCCAACCTCTTTCACGTATAGAGTTTTTGGGGCGTTTCGGGTCAGGTGTCAAGGGTTTTGAAGGCGGGCCGACCTTCTGCTACGATACGGGTAGCACAACCTCAATCGTAGGACAGGAGGCACGCATGACCCGCCTACCAGGATTATCGCAATGGCACGATCGGGTGTCAACTCATCTGCCCCACCTGAGCCGCCCGCAGGCGTGGGGGCTGGCGCTGTGGAGTATGGGCATCGTCTTGGCGCAGCGCGTGGGCTTGCTGATGGTGGCGACGGTGCTGGCCGCGCTGCTCGACCGCAGCGTCACGGCCATGCGCGCACGCTTGCGCGACTGGTACCTCGATGGGCCGGACAAGCAGGGGGCCAGGCACGGCAGCAAACGGCGCACGCTCGACGTCAACACCTGTTTTGCGCCGCTGCTGCGCTGGGTCATCCACCTCTCTCCGGCTGGCTCCCACCAGATCGCTCTGGCCATGGACGCCTCGACGTTGGGCCAGCGCTTCACCGTCTTGTCCATCCACGTCGTCATCCGCGGCTGCGCCATCCCGATTGCCTGGAAGATCGTGCGCGCCACGGCCAAAGGGGCCTGGCGTCCGCACTGGGAGGCACTCTATCGCGACCTCGCCGGCAGTACGCCAGACGGCTGGACGGTGATCGTGCTGGCCGACCGCGGCTTGTACGCCAAATGGCTCTACGACAGCATCGTGGGCATGGGCTGGCACCCCTACCTGCGGATCAACCGCCAGGGCAAGTATCGCCCGGTGGGCGGCACGGAGTTCCAGGCGCTCAGCACGGTGGTGGTCACGGGGGAAGCGGGCTGGAAGGGCCGTGTGGTCTGCTTTGCGACGGCGGAGCGCCAGGTGACCGGCACCTTGCTGGCGCGCTGGGCACCGGGCGCTACCGATCCGTGGTTGGTGTTGACCGACCTGGCGCCCGAGGTGGCCGACGTGGCCTGGTACAGCTTGCGCGCCTGGATCGAGTGCAGCTACAAAGACATGAAGCGGGGCGGCTGGCACTGGGAGCAGACCAAAATGACCGACCCGGCGCGGGCCGAACGGCTCTGGTTGGCCATGGCCCTGGCCACCCTGCTGGTGGTCAGTGTTGGCGTCCACGACGAAGCGATGACCCCGCATCCGGTGCTGGACCAGCTGCCGCCCACCCATATCGCCCGCCGACGCAAGGGCACCGAGCCCCCGCGCCGCCAGATCAGTTGCTTCCAACGCGGACGCCTGGTGGTGATTGCGGCCTTTGCCCAAGGTCGCTCCCTGCCACCGATGGCGCTCATCCCCGAACCCTGGCCAGAAAGTCTTGACACACCGAACGCGCA
>DAOTYR010000237.1:0-3882 GCA_034434655.1 Chloroflexaceae bacterium | reverse complement strand
GTGACATCGAGGGCCACGGTGGCATGAGCATCGTTCGTGGCGGCGCGGGCCGCCTCCATCCGCTCGACGATCTCTTCCGCCGTGGGCAGGCGTTGCCCGCAGGCGGCGAGCAGCAGCGCGCCAAGGAGCGCGATCAGGAGCAGTCGTGAACGTCGCATCGCATTCCTGCCGTTCCAGTGTAGGCGATCCTCTTTCAGAGGAGGCAAAAGCTAAAAGGCCCGGGGTCCTCACGAGCGTACAGTTTACTGTACCACGTTTCGGGCACCGAGATCCAGTCATATCCGTGGGGCGACCTTCCGGGTTGCCCCGTGGTTGTCCCATGGCCCACCTGCCCCTGTGACCAGCCGCCCATGCGGCTCGCGCCGCACACCGACGGGATGAACATACTTCTTGGGAGGGCGCAGCCCTCCCAAACCCTCCCGCGGGCGGGGGGAAACCCGGTTTCCCCACACCCCTGCGCACGGGCGGCGCCCTCCCACACCCTCCCACCGGGTGAGGAGATGGGGAAACCCGGTTTCCCCCTTCCCCTGCGGGGCGGGGGCGGGGGGAAACCCGGTTTCCCCATCTCAACCGAACCGAGTCCTTCGACCGATGGCGAGCGGTGGCGAAAGCCACTACAATACGGCGACGAAGCAACCGGCCAGCGCCCTACGTGAAAATAGTCCTTCGGAGAGGGAGGTGAGGAAACCGGGTTTCTCCACGCACCCGCCCGCGGGAGGGTTTGGGAGGGCCGCACCCTCCCAGGAACAACCGTTTTTCACCTTGTTGGTGTGCGGCGCAGCCGCATGGGTGGCTAGAGTGGAAAGGCTCCACGTATGTCGCAGACTTCTCTAGAAAGCGCCGCGCAAACCCCGGCCGCGCTGCCAGGGCTGACCATCCGCGATTTTAGGGGCAGCGAGGCGGAGTACAGCGCCGCCGCGGCCGTGTGTAACGCGGTCTTCCCCGAATACCCCGAATCGGTTGAGGAGTGGAAGGAGGAGGACGAGAAGCGCCCGGCGCACCTCAAGCGCCGCCGCTGGCTCGCCGAGATCGAAGATCAGACGGTGGGCTATGCATGTTACGACCAGTCGGAGTGGATGTACCACCCACGGCTGTTCAACTTCTTCGCGGCGGTGCTACCGGAGCGGCAGGGCCAGGGCATTGGCCGGGCGCTGTACGCGACGGTTATGGCAGCCCTCGCGCCCCTCGACCCGCTACGGGTTCGCGCCCGTTGCCGCAGCGACTACGCCCGCTCCATGGGCTTCCTGAGCGATCGGGGGTTCGTCGAAGATCTGCGCGATTGGGAGTCGCGCCTCGATGTGCCGGGGTTCGATCCGGCTCCATTCGCCGGTCACGTCGAGCGGGTGATTGCCGGCGGGATCCGCATCGTCACCCTGCGTGAGTTGATCGAGGACGATCCCGAACATCGCCGCAAGCTCTACGAACTGGACGTGACCCTGGCAAAGGACGTTCCTTCACCAGAACCGTTGACCGCGCCCTCCGCGGAGAGTTTTGAGCGCTACGTCTTCGAGAGTCGCGATCTGTTGCCCGAGGGCTACTTTGTGGCCCTGGACGGGCGGCGCTACGTCGGGTTGAGCGCGTTGTGGAAGAGCGACGAGGAACCCGGTACGCTCTACACCGGTCTCACCGGCGTGCGCCGCGAATACCGGCGGCGCGGCATCGCCCTGGCGCTGAAACTGCGCGCCATCGAGTACGCCCGCAGCCGGGGGATCCGCACGCTCAAGACCTGGAACGAGTCGAACAACCGGGCCATGCTCAGCATCAACGAGGCGCTCGGCTTCGTGAAACAGCCGGCCTGGGTGAGTTTTGTGAAGCGTCTGCAATCCGAGGCATAGCCACCCCTCCCAGCGGGCAGGGGTAGGGGGAATGATGATTGAGAAATTAATCCGGTATGCCGGGCTGGCCGTGGGGCTAAAGCCCTCGGCTATGGAATGCGAAGCCCGCCTGCGCGGGCTAGAGCGGAGTAATTTCTCAAAGACCATAACCCGATCACGCCGCCCCTGTTGCCGGCAAAGACCGCGCCTCACCTCCTCCCGTCGGGCACGGGTACGGGGAAACCACGTTTCCCCATACCCCTCTCACTGGCCGTAGACGAGCGTTCCTGGGAAGGCGCAGCCCTCCCAGATCCTCCGGCGAGGGAAGCTAGTATGGCACTGCCCCTGCTGCGCCTCGAAGGCGCGCCCTACCTCCAGGGCCTGAGCCACGGGAGGTTGCTCCGCAGGCGGATCGAGCACAATCTGCGCCTCTACTTCGAGCGTTTCGAGCGCGAATTGAAGCTGACCCGCGCCGAGACGCTGCGCCGCGCCGCGCGCTACCTCGCCGCCATTGCCGCGCAAAGCCCCGACTACCACGCCGGGATGCGCGGCATCGCCGACGGCGCCGGCGTGGATCTCGCGGCCATCGCGGCGCTGAACGCGCGCTATGAACTGTTCTACGCCGCGTTCGCCGAGCGGCCCCTGCCAGAGGGGTGTACAGCCTTCGCCCTGTTGCCCGAGGCCACCGTGGATGGGCATCTGCTGCTGGGCGAAAATTGGGACTGGATCGCGGGCGTGCAGGGCGCCCTCATCCACGTGGTCGAGCCAGACGGCCCGCAGCGCCTGGCCTTCACCGAGGCGGGCATCTTTGGCGGCAAAATCGGCCTGAACTCGACAGGATTGGGGCTGGCGATCAACGGTCTGACCAGCCACGACGATGATTGGACGCGCCTGCACCGGCCCTTTCACGTCCGCTGCTACGACGCTCTGCGCGCGCAGGACCTGGACGCCGCCGCGCGCGCCGTCGCCGGCGAGGAGCGCTCCTGTTCGGCCAACTTCCTGCTGGCCCAGGTCCCCGACCAGGTGATCAACCTGGAAATGGGGCCGCGGGGCGTTCACGTGAGCGCTTGTGCGAATGGCTGCCTGGTACACGCCAACCACTTTCTGCATGCCGAGGCCATCGGCGTAAGCGAGCGCAACGTGGAGAACAACCCCCACTCGTGGCGGCGGCAGGCGCGTCTGGAGCGGCTGCTCGCCGCGCGGCCCCTGGCCCTGGACGATGTGCAGGCGGCGCTGCGTGACCACGAGGGTCACCCCTACTCGATCTGCTTTCACATCGATCCGCAGGAACCGCCTGAGGAGCATTACGAGAGCGTGGTTTCGGTGATCATGGACCTGCACGCTCGCGCGCTCTTCATAAGCGACGGCCCGCCGTGCCAGGGAGCGTATGCGCGCTATGCGCTGGAGGTTGATGCAGTTGGCGGAACTTACGCGGGGGAGACGTCGCCTCCCCCGCCCCGCCGGGGGGCGAGCGCGTAACTGCTGTCAGTTGAGGTATGATAGGGTCGCATTCAGTTGTCCGGGCGGCTGCGCCGCGCACCGACGGGATGAACATACTTCCTGGGAGGGCTGCGCCCTCCCAAATCCTCCCACCGGGTGGGGGGATGGGGAGGGCTGCGCCCTCCCGAACCCTCTTGCAGGCGGGGAGATGGGGGAACCTGGTTCCCCCATATTCACGTTAGGCACGAACCCTGGTTAACGGACCAACCCATATGTGGCTCATCGTCGGCCTGGGCAACCCGGGCGAACGCTACGCGCGAACGCGCCATAACATCGGCTTCGAGGCCCTCGATGCGCTGGCCCGGCGGCACGGACTGGAGTTTCGGGGGAGGCGGGCCAACAGCCTGATCGCCGAGGGGAGCATCGCCGGGCAGCGGGTGGCCCTGGCCAAGCCGCAGACCTTTATGAACCTGAGCGGCCAGGCAGTGTCGGCGCTGCGCAACTGGTACAAAATCGACCCGGCGCGCGAACTGCTGGTGATCTATGACGATCTGGACCTGCCCTTCGCGAAATTGCGCCTGCGCGAGCGCGGGAGCGCGGGCACCCACAACGGCATGCGTTCGATTGT
>DAOTYR010000236.1:0-12958 GCA_034434655.1 Chloroflexaceae bacterium | reverse complement strand
GCGCGCCGGCTCGGGCACGCCGGCCTCATCGAGGGCGGCCAGCATATGGGCGAGCCAGGCGTCACGGGCGGCCTGGCCGATCGGGAAGGGGGCATGGCGCATGCGCAGCCGGGGGTGGCCTCGCAGCCGGTTGTAGTCATCCGGGCCGCCGAAGTACTGGCAAAGAAAGAGGAACTGATGCTCCTTGCCGGGTTCCAGGTCGGCGGGAAACATCGGACGCAGCAGCGGATCGCGCTCGACCCGCGCGTAGAAGATCTCGACGATGCGCCGGATGGTCGGGGCGCCGCCGATTTGCTCGTAGATGGAAGGGCGATCACGCATCTCTGTTGCGTAGGTTTAACGCCGGGCCTCTACCAGGCTTGCCCAGAGTAGTGTACCATGGGTCGCGTCAAGCCGCTCTATGGCCGGTTCGGGTGTTACGAACCATGCTGCGCCATCGGCGAAGAACTGCGCCCTCCGCACCGCCCCCAACCGGGCGCGCACAGGGCCGCGCAGCGAAACGATGGCGCGCGTCGCGTTGCAAATAAGACAAGAACGGCAGGAAGGCGCGCGCCGGAGGCGGCGCCGGATCGCCGCCGAAACGCGGGCATGCGCCGGTCACGACCCTGGCGTGGGGCAGGGCCGCCGGGGGCGCAACATGAGCACACGGACGAGACAGAGACGATTGCGGCGCCCTCTGGCCCTCCAGAGCGCCTTCGGCGGGCCTGGTGCATATGAGCAACTTTTGTTGACACTGCCCGATAAACATGGTACTATTGCACCACAGCAAGCGGACGTCCGGCCGTAGTTATTACCGCATAGTTTTGGCATTTAAGCAAAAACACTGGTCCCGGGCATGGGGCCAATCCCCTGACACTCGCCTGCGTCAACTCGTCGAGCGCTCCGACCTGGAAAGGCAACGATGCGTACCCTGATTTTCACCGGCAAAGGCGGCGTCGGCAAGACGAGCGTCGCCGCAGCCACAGCTCTGCGCGCCGCCGACATGGGCCTGCGCACCCTCGTGATGAGCACCGATCCGGCCCACAGTCTGGCCGATTCGCTGGACCTGGAAGGCCCGCTCGGGCCGGACCCGGTACGGATCACGGCGACCCTCGATGCCCTGGAAGTGAGTATTTATCACGACATCGAGTCGAACTGGGGGATCGTGCGCCAGCACTTCTCGCAGTTGATGGCCGAACAGGGGGTCGAGGGCATCCTGGCCGACGAGATGAGCATCCTTCCGGGCATGGAAGAGGCCTTCCCGCTCATCAGGATCAAGAAGCACAAGGACGCGGGCGACTACGACCTGCTGGTCATTGACTGCGCGCCCACGGGCGAGACGCTCCGGCTGCTGTCGGCCCCCGAGAGCTTCAAGTGGGCGATCGGGATGCTGCGGGGCGCCGAGAAGTACCTGATCAAGCCGCTGATCCGCCCGATGAGCCGGATCACCCCCGGCCTGAACAAGATGGTCGCGCCGTCCGAGGTCTATGAGGCGGTGGACGATCTGTTCCGGCAGATGGAGGGCGTTACCGAGACGCTGGCGAACCCCCTGGAGACGTCGATCCGCCTGGTGATGAACCCGGAGAAGATGGTGATCAAGGAGAGCCAGCGGGCGCTGACGTACCTCTCGATGTACGGCATGACCGTTGATATGGTCGTCGTGAACAAGATCCTGCCTATGGATCAGGACAGCGGCTACCTCAACCACTGGAAGGAGATCCAGCAACGCTACCTCCAGGATGTCGAGCAGTCGTTCGTGCCCCTGCCCATCCGGCGGGTGCCCTACTACGCCGAAGAGGTGGTGGGGCTGGAGAAGTTGCGCGTCATGGGGCAGGACATCTACGGCGACAGCGATCCCACCGCGGTGCTCTACCGCGAGGCGCCGATGGATATCAGCAAGCTGCACGATGGCACCTACCGGGTGAAGCTGAAACTGCCCTTTGCCGATGTCAATCAACTCGATCTCTTCCAGAACGGCGATGAGCTGGTGATCCAGATCGGCGATTTCCGACGGGTGATCACGCTGCCTACCAGCCTGGCGGGCCAGGAGGCCGGCCAGGCCGAGATGGACGGCGACTGGCTGATTGTTCCGTTCTACGCGGCGAACGGGGTGCGATCGTAGGGCGTCACGCGGCGGCGTGGGCGCCCGCCCGTTCTTGCTCGCGCTCAGGCCGGGGTTATCGGGGCTGCGCCCCGTGGCCTATAGGGTGTCCATTTAGGTTAAGGAGGTGTACGCATGGCCGTGACACGAGGCTGGTTCTCGGAGTCGTCGGCGCAGGTCGCGCAGATCGGCGACATCATGTTCCAGGGCCACTGGCAATGGGTGTCGAACGCGCTGCAGGCGACGTCGGCCGCGGTCGAGAACATCAACCGCAATGCCTACCCGGGCATCGCCCGCAGCGGCAGCGGCGAGAGTGGCTACACCGCTCGCGAGGTCGGCAGCTTCCGCCCGAAGCGCATTCGTTCGCGCTTCAACCGGTAGCAGGAGGGTAGGGGCCTGGATACAGGGTATCCTGCATGCGCCGGTATCCTGTATCCAGCTCCCTTGCGCCTCACCATGATCAGTCTGCTCTACCACAGCCATACGATCGTTCCGGCACACCTGGCCGAACTCGAGACACTCAACGTGCTGGAGCACGATGAGCACGTCCTGGTGGCGCTCGATGGCGTCCTCCTCGATGAGTACGGCCGGCGCCTGAGCGGGCCGACGCTGCACGACTACTGCCTGATCACCAGCCTGCGGGTGGTGCTCTGGGCGCGGGACTACGGGCGGCACCTCTGTTGCGCCTTTCCTCTCGCCGAACTGGTTGAGGTGCAGGGGAGCGGCCTTGACCCGCTGCATGCCCAGTTGCAACTGCGCTTCGCCGCCCCCGATGAGGACGAGCAGCGGTTTACCCTGACCCTGTTGCCCCTGGCCGATCTGCAGGCCGCGCTGCGGTTGCTGCGCGCCGCCAGCGAGACGGCTCGCGGCATGCTCGAGGCAGGCTTCGATGCGCGCGACTCGGGCCCGGAAGTGATCGCCGTGCTGAGTGAGCAGATTTTCGGACATGCGGACGGGCCGCGGCCCGGTGAACCGCCCTACCGCTGGCTCGGCGCCACCGCGAGCGCGCCCAGCGCCCCGCTCCCCGCCTTTTATCAGGACCCGGCCAGTCTCCCCCCCGGCCAGGTCTACGCTGCGGGCCGTCTCGCCCGCTCGGCGTGGGATACGCTGCGGCGCTCGTTGCGCGAAGCCGATCTGCCCTTCGATCTGAGCGCCCTCAATAGTAGTAGTTTGCGGGATCTCGCCGACGCGGTCCGGGCCATCAACGAACTGGTCACGACGGTGTCCAACAACCCTGTGGCCCAGCAGATGGCCATGAGTCTGATCAATCGCCAGACGGGGGCGCCGTCCGCCGCGGCGACGGCGGCCTCCACGGCGCCGCCCGACGCTCCCGCGGCGAGCGAAGGGCCGGCCCCGCCCGCGGAACCGGCAACGGCGCCGCAAGGGGCCGCGCCGCGCAGTTACCACGAGATCCCCCTGCGCCGCCGCGGCGCGCCCGCTCCGGCAGCGGCGCCGGCCGGCCCCGCCCCCGCCGCGCGCAGCGAGCCGCCGCGCGCACCCCAGAGCGCCCCACCTGCGTTCCCCGACCGGCGCGATATTCCCCTGCGCCGCCGGGGCGCCGCCCTGGCGCCGTCACCGGCCTTTCCCGTCGCCCGCAGCGGCTCCGGTGACGCCGGCCACGAGGATCGTCTGGCGTCTGATGAGCGCCGCCCCTCCACCGGTGGACGGGTGGAGCCACGAACGACAGTAGACTAGGGAACGATTATGAGCACTCGCCCGTATCTCGGCGTCAATGTCAATGCGGCCAGCGTTGAGGAGTTGCGCTACCGCGGGCTGCTCGAGGAGGGCGAGACGCTCCTCGCGCTCTTCGACGGCATGTTGCTGGACGAGCAGCGCCGCCGCGTCGGCGGCCTTGCCCTGGCGGATTTTGTTGCCCTCACCGACCGGCGCGTCATCACCTGGGCGCGCGGCTTTTTCAACGATACGGTGGACGGCTTCGAATGGAAGGACATTGACGTCGTCAATGCCGAAACCTGGGACCCGTGGCACGGGCGCGTCACCCTGGCCTTCCGCCTGCCGCCGGTGGCCCCGCGCACCCGCCGGGTGGCGATCAACGGTTCGTTTGAAGAGCCTGGAACCGGCGAACGGCTGGTGATCAACACCCTGGATTACATGCCCGCCGACGATGTCAGTATGCTGGCGGAGATGGTGCGCTGGGTAGGCGATCAGGTGGTGGCCGGCCTGGCCGGTGAAGCCCTGGTCAACGCCTTCGTCGAACGCTTCCCGGCCGTCGAACGTCAGCCGCTCCAGCCGTTCTTCACCGCGCCGGAGCCGCTGCCGCCCCCGCCCGCCCCGCCAGGCGAGGAGGCCGGCAGTTCGCGCCGCCGGCGCTGGTGGCAGTTCGGCGCGAGCGAGGAGCCTGCTTCCGGCCTGACGCCTCCGACCACCCCCGGCAATCTGATCGCTTCCTACGAGAGCCAGCGCAACGCCGCCGCCGCCGGGAGCGGCGCGCCGGCCATGCCGCTGCCCGGGCCGGCAGGCCCCCTGCCGACCCTGCCCGAGCAGCCGAGCATGTACGAGGTCAGTCGTTCGCTGCGCCTGATGCTGGAGGCGCCGCGCAAACTGGCCCGCGGGCTGCGCCGGGCCACCGAGGCCGTGAGCGGCGCGACCGAACTGGTCAATGGGCTCCAGGATCCGCGCGTGCGCCGCAATGCCATGCGCGGCCTGTACCATGTGGCAGCGCAACAGGAGGCCGAGGGCGGCCCGCTGGCCCCCGTGGGGCCGGTGGTTCGCGCGGCGGTGCGGTTCGCCGAACCGCTGGAGGAGCCTCAGGCCGAGAACGCGCAGGCCCGGCGCATTCAGGTGCGCTCGAGCGTGCGCCGCGTGACCACGAGCGCCCCGGCCGAGCCGGCCCCCGCCGCGCCACGCCAGCCTGCCGCCGCCGAGGCGCCCGCCGAGGCCCCGGCGCGCCCCGAGCCGGTGCGGCGCAGCATCAGCGTCCGGCGGGTTGAGCCGCCAGCTCCTCCGCCCGAGGCCAGGCCGCCAGCGGATGACCACCCCGTCGACCCACCGGCGCCGGAAACGCCGCGCGTGGCGCCGGTGCGCCGGATTGCCGTGGGCCGGGTCGAACCCGCCTCCGATGCGGCCAGCGTGAGCGCCAACGGGAAGTACGAGGAGTAGCAGCGGTCGGTCGAAGCATGCCACCCGCGCGCTTCGACCCAACACTCGGGGTCAAAGCGCGCCCATAGGGGCCAGAGTACCGTCAGGGGACGTATGACGCGTGTCATCATCTACTCGGGGAAAGGCGGCACCGGGAAAACCACCATCTCGGCGGCTACGGCGACGCTGCTGGCGCGTATGGGCCGCCGGACGCTCGTGCTCTCCAGCGACCCGGCGCATTCCCTGGCCGACGCCCTGGGCACGACCATCAGCCGCGACCGCCCCACGCCGATTATCCCCGGGCTGTATGGCCTGGAAGTGGATACGATCCACGAGTGGCGCCATAACCTGGGCGGCTTTCAGCAGTTCGTCGCCTCAACCTACGCCAATCGGGGCATCGATCGCTCGACGGCAGCGGAACTGGCCAACCAGCCCGGCCTCGATGAGATCCTCGCGCTGCAACGGGTCATGCTGGAAGCGCAAAGCGGCCGCTGGGACGCGATTGTGCTCGATACCGCCCCCACGGGCAATACCCTGCGCCTGCTGGCCTATCCGGAGATGATCATCGGCGGCGATGCTGGAAAGAAGTTCTTCCGCGTCTACCGCGGCCTGGCCAATGTCGCCCGCACCTTTAAACGCGACCTGCCCGATGATCGCTTCTTCCAGGAGGTGGGCACCCTGCTGGAGAAAATGGAACAACTGGCCAACTTCCTCCTCAGCCAGGAGATCTCGTTGCGCCTGGTGCTCAATCCGGAACGGCTGCCGCTGCTGGAGACGCGCCGCGCCTATACCTTCCTCAACCTCTATGGCATGCTGGTGGACGCGGTGATGGTCAACAAGATCCTGCCCCGGCGCGCCGATCTCGGCCCGTACTTCGACTACTGGGTGCGTCTCCAGCAGGGCTACCTGCGCGAGATTGACGCCAGTTTCGCCCCAACGCCGATCTTCCGTACGGTGTTGCAGGAGGGCGAGCCGATCGGCGTGAAGGCCCTCGAGGCCATCGGGCGGGCCACGTTCGGGACGGCCGACCCCGGCGCGTTGCTCTACGATGAGCGCCCGATCTGGCTGGAGCAGTGGAACGAAGAGGGGGAGCGCGGGCAGTACGAGTTGTGTATGCGCCTGCCCTTCCTCGACGAAGAAGAAGCGATCGAACTGACCCGCAGTGGGCCGGATCTTTCGCTCTCGGTGGGGCGCATTCAGCGAACTATCGCGCTGCCCCGTATTCTCTACAACTGCACCCTGGGAGAGCATCGCTACGAAGACGGGGTGCTGCGCCTGGAGTTCCGCGAAGCGGTGGACGAACCCCTCCAACCGTGCGTGGAGGAGTCTGACGACGTGCGGGTCGAGGCCGCCTAACGTGAAAATAAGCTGCTGGAGCAAGGGTGTGGGGAAACCGGGTTTCCCCACGCCCCCACCCGCGGGAGGGTCTGGGAGGGCTGCGCCCTCCCAGGAACAACTTTATTTTCATCGCGGCTTTGTGCGGCGGAGCCGCATGGAGGGCTAACGTGAACATAGGCTGCTCACCTACGCGCATGCGGCGCTGACCCCCCTCCTAACCTCCCCCCGCCGGGGGGAGGAGCCGGACTCCCTCCCCCCAGCGGGGGGAGGGCTGGGGAGGGGGGCTGTCACCTTGCTCGCGGAGACGCGGGGAAACCCGGTTTCCCCATCCCCCCACCCGGTGGGATGGTCGGGAAGGGCAAAGCCCTCCCAGGAACAATCGTATGTTCATCCCGTCGGTGTGCGGCGCAGCCGCATAGGGCCTCACGTGATGATGGGACGCGGCGAGCCGAACAGGGAGCGAGGCCCGGCTGCGTAGCCCGGTGGGATAGCTAGCATACCCGATCAGTGACGACGCAGCCGGGGCGCGCCGCCAGTTTCGCCCGCCCGGCGCGTGTGTTTCTTTCGCAAGGGCAGGTGGCAGACCGTGGACAGAACCATGCGGATCCTCGTTTTTACCTCGTACAACAACCTCTTACAGAGCGCGGCGGCGCTTGCCACGGCCTGCCATGCGGCGCGACGCGGCGCGCGGGTGTTGCTGGCCTCCGTCGGCCCCGGCCACCTCGTTGGCGCGCTGTTGGGACAGAGCCTCGGCTCGCGCCCCCTGGAGCTGGAACCACACCTGGCGGCCATGGAGATCGACCCGATCGAGGAGATCGGCGGGCGCTGGGATGAGGTGCGCGGCACCCTGCGGGGCAACTTCGTCAACCGGCTGCGCGAGATCGGCTCTGAAGAACTGCCCGCCTTCGCCGGCATGGATGCCACCGCCGCGTTGCTGGTGGCCGACCGGGCGCGGCAGACGGGGCGCTTCGATCTGCTCATCTTCGACGGCCCGACGCCTGATACGCTCATCCGCTCCATGGCGCTGCCCGATAGCCTGCGCTGGCTGCTGCGGCTGGTCTTCGGGCTCGACCGCGGCCCCGGGCGCTCGCGGCTCTCGCAGGAAACCGCGCTCATCCCGGCCACGTTGATCGCGCCGAGCGCGCTGGCTCCGCTCCAGGATCTGCGGGTGATGCTGGAAGAGCAACGCGCCCGCCTGGATGGCGTGACCGGTACGCGCGTGCGCATGGTCGTCACCCCTGAGGAACTGCACCTGCCGGCCGTGCGTCAGGCGCTGATGGCCCTGGGCTTCCACGGCCTGGCGATGGACGACCTGATCGTCGCCGGCGAACTGAGCGAGGTAGACGAGGCTTCGCGCCGCGAGTTCTCGCCCGAGACCGGCAACGTGCGCCCCCATCTGCGCGTGGGAGCGCTGCCCACTCGCCCCGCCGACCGCGACACCTGGGCGTTGCGCGGCGCGGTGCTGTATCGCGATGGTGACATCTACAGCCCCACCGCGCCGACCCGCCCGCCCGTGGGTGAACGGGAAGTGCGCCTCTACATCCCCTTTATGGACCCCAAACGACTCGACCTGGCGCTGGTCAGCGAGGAGGTGGTGGTGCGGCTGGGTGAGCAACGCCGCCATATCTTGTTGCCGGGCATCGCCGAAGGGGGCCGCCTGCGCGCGCGGGTGGAAGGCGAGATCCTCCGGCTCTGGGTGGAGTGAGCCGCCGTTCCGGCGTGTCGCCGGACGCTACCGAGAGAGACGGCCATGAGCGTAACGTCGCGCGTGACGCCTACCGCCAAGTACACCACCTACAAAGCCGAGGTGGAGGCAAAACTTGCCGGCAAGCTCAGCGCCAGCGAGCGGAAGCGCCTGGAAGGCGAACTCCGGTTGCTGGAACGGGCGCGCTTTGTTGACGTGCGCGGGGTGACCCATCATTACATGGACGTCGGACCTGCCGACGGCGAACCGCTCATCCTCGTCCATGGATGGGATTGCTCCTCCTACTGGTGGCACCATATCGTCGATCCGCTGGCCCAGGCCGGCTACCGGGTGATCGCCTACGACCTGAAGGGCCACGGCTTCTCCGATAGCGACCCCGCCCGCGATTACACCGTGGCCGGTTTCAGCGCCGATTTGAAGGCCCTGACCGAGGCCCTGGATCTGCCTCCGCAACACGTGGCCGCCTTCTCCCTGGGGGCCTTCGTGGCGCTGCACTACGCCGCGCATTACCCGAACCAGGTGCGCTCCCTGGCTTTCTTCAACTTCGCCCTCTTCCAGTACAACAAGGTCGCCTCGGCGCTGATCCCGGGGATGCTCGATACGGTCTTCAACCGCATCCTGCGCCCGATCGAACGGCGGGGTCTGTGGTGGATCCCCTACATCTACGCTCTGGCCGTGCTGTCGAAGAATACCGCCCCTGTCAGCGACGTGAAACTGGCCACCCTGAGCCTGCGCTGCTGCGACCCCGAGGCGGTGCGCGTCTCGGCGCGGGAACTGTCGCGCCGGGAGGTGCTGGAGGCGGTGGGAGAGCAGATTGCCGGCGTGCGCCGGCCCATCTTGCTCGTGGCCGGAGCGGGGGACCCGATTATGCGCCCGTCGGGCGGGCGCAAGTTGATCCAGCTCGCGCCAGGCGGCCAGTACCTCGAGGTGCCCCGTTGCGGGCACCTGATCCTGTTCGAACTCCCCGAACAGGTCATCCAGATTATGCGGCTCTTTTTGCGTGGAGCGCGTTAGCGCAGAGGCGGAGATCGGCTATGCAACTGCTTCTTCGAGCCAATGGCCAGCAGGTGGCGATCGACATGGATCGCGCCGGCAATCAGGTGCTGATGGTTGGCGAGCACCGCTACCAGCCCGCGCGGATGGCGCGTAAGGTGCGCCGGCTTACCGCTCAGATGTGGGGGGCGGCGATGCCTCCCGAGATCCTGAACGAGCGCCTGACCTTCGAGGCCCTGGAAGGCGGCAAGCCCTCCGGTCCGTGGGCCGATAGCGGCAGTTTTTCGCCGCGCAGCGGGTCATTCGTCAGCCTGGGCCGCTGGGACGAAGATGGCAGTATCGGCATCGCCCTGCATGAACTGGCCCACGAGATGCACCTGCGCGCCGGGGGCTACGACGAGAGCGATGGCGTGGTACGCGAGGCGGTCTCGCTGCTCGCCGAACGCGAGGCCGGCCTCATTCGCACCTTCGAGCGCGAACCGTACTACACCGCCAGCAACCTGGTCGCCCAGCTCTGCGCCCTGCCGGCCTTCACCCACCAGCCCTTCGAGAAACGCTGGCACGAGATGATGCAGATCACCAACGATGTGGGCCTGGTGGACCTGGTCAATTACTACCTGGACAAGAGCGAGCGCCTCGGGCTGGCCCGCTGGCTCAAACGCGCCACGGACAACCTTGACCTGCGCGACGCGCTACTCAATAAACTGGCCGTTACGTCGCTGCGCTACAGCCTGGAGCTGCGGCGGCAGTTGATCAGCAACCTGGTGCGCTGCGACCCGCAGACACCGCCCGACCAGGTGGCCTACGTGCTTGACGCGATTGTGACCCTTGACCGGCGGTACCCTGGCGATGATCTGAGCCAGATTATTGATTTCTGCTTCGCGCCGTATCTTCGCCAGCGCCGCCGTATTTTCGCCCTGGGCTAGCAGCGTCTGGGCCGACCACGCGCAGGCGCGCCTGCGCAAATGATGAGAGGAAACGTCTATGGCCGACAAGTATGGTTCTCCGAGCGGCTCATACAGTTGGCTGCCCGACTTCGTGCGGAAATGGTTGAACCTTGACGAAGAGGTGCCTGACTATGGTCCCGGCGCCGAGGTCAGCGCCCCGCTGGCGCCGCCCCCGGCGCGCCCGTCGCCCGGCTATGGCGCCCCCGCGCCTGCCTATGGCGCCGCCCCCGCTCCGGGCTACGGGGCAGCCCCCGCGCCCGGTTATGCGCCGAAACCCGGTTATACCCCGCCCACGCCGACCTACACCCCGCCCACGCCGACCTACACCCCGCCGCCCACGCCGACGTACCGGGCGTTTGCCGCGGGGGGGCCTTCCGAGCCATCGGCTCCCCCTCCACCCGCGCCACGCCCGGAGACCGCGGTGACCCCCGGCGCTCCGCTCCCTCCGGTCGAAGGCGTGGTCCAGCCGATCGGTTACCTGATCCGCTCCTACGTGCGTGGGGCCCTGCCACCCCAGGGTCTGGAGCAGTTCACCCGCGAGGCCCGCGCCACCTTCACCGATGTCTGGAAGTTCTACAGCTATTGGACCCGTTTCCAGACCGATGAACTGTTCCGCATGGGGCGCGAACTGACCGACGCCCTGTTCGGCGGGCGTGGCCGCAGCCTCGAGGGTGGCAATGGCGGGCGCGAGCAACCCCGGCGCATCCGTGTGACTACCGCGAACGGCCCCGAGGAGACAAAGAAACCCGTCCAGAGCAGCGCGCCTTCGCCCCCGTCGAACGCGCCGCCCTCCGCGGCGGCCAGCGCCGCGACCGCGGCCGCCGCGAAGGCGACCGAGAAGACCGCCGAGGCCGCCGCGAAGGCTGCGGAGAAGGCTGCCGAAGCGACCGCGAAGGCCGCCGAGGACGCCAAAAAAGCCGCGGGCGAGACGGGCAAGCAGGGTTAGGCACAATACTTTTTTAGGTGACTGCCCCCTCCCCAGCCCCCGCCGGGGAGGGTGGGAGGGGGGCGACGGCGCCGTATGCGCTAACGTGAACATGGGGGAACCAGGTTCCCCCCTACCCCCGCCCGTGGGAGAGTTTGGGAGGGCGTAGCCCGTGCGCAGGGAATGGGGAACCCGGGTTTCCCCCCTATCCCCGCCCGTGGCAGGGTCTGGGAGGGCGGAGCCCGCGCGCAGGGAATGGGGAACCCGGGTTTCCCCCCTACCCCCGCCCGTGGCAGGGTCTGGGAGGGCGTAGCCCGTGCGCAGGGGGATGGGGAACCCGGGTTCCCCCCTACCCCCGCCCGTGGGAGGGTCTGGAAGGGCGTAGCCCGTGCGCAGGGGGATGGGGAACCCGGGTTCCCCCCTACCCCCACCCGGTGGGAGGGTCTCTGGGAGGGCTACGCCCTCCCAGGAAGGATGTTCATCACGTCGGGGTGCGGCGCAGCCGCATGAGCGAAGCCACGTATCATACGCAGCTGCCCCCGGTCCGAAACTTTTGCGAAGGAGACCTATGCAGCGGCCGATCGTGATTGTGGGAGGATGGCTCTCATCACCCAACGACTACTTTGGCATGGCCCGCACCCTGGCCAATCCCCCCTACGGGCGCATCGTCTATATCACCGATTTCGGGCGCATCGCCTGGGCCTCGCTGCGTGATCCCGACTTCACGCCCGTGCTCGATGTGCTGGCGCAAACGGTGCAACTGGCGCTTGCCGAAACCGGCGCCGAGCGCATTGACCTGATCGGCCACAGCGCCGGCGGGCGCATCGCCCGGGCCTATCTCGGCCACCTGCCCTACAACGGCAAACGCTACGACGGGCAACGCTTCGTCGCCACCCTGACCACCCTCGGCACCGCCCATACGACCTACGAGGTGTGGGTCAAGATCTTCGCCGGGTTGGTGAACGAACGTTACCCTGGCGCCTTCTACTCGCACATCAGTTACCGCTCCGTCGCGGGGCGGAGCGTGCGCGGGCGCCGCTTTGGCACCCTGGAGGAGATCGTCGCCTTCCGCTCCTACGAGGTCTCCTTCGGCGACGGCAACCAGATCGGCGATGGGATCGTACCAACACACGCCTGCTACCTCGAGGGCGCCGACAACATCATCCTGGAAGGCGCGCGCCACGCGCCCTACAATGCGCCCCGCACCTGGTACGGCGCTCCCGAGGTCATCCCGCTGTGGTTCGAGGAGGTGGTCGTTCCCGCCTGACGTGAAATGGGGGAACCAGGTTCCCCCATCCCCCCGCCCGCGGGAGGGTTCGGGAGGGCAAAGCTCTCAAGCGGAGGGATGGGGAAACCGGGTTTCCCACGCCCCCGCCCGCGGGAGGGCCTGACCGGCACGCAGGGGGAGGGGGAAACCGGGTTGCCCCATCCTCCCGCCCGGTGGGAGGGTGTGGGAGGGCGACGCCCTCCCAGGAACGATGGTCATCCCGTCGGGGTGCGGCGCAGCCGCATGGACGGCTGCGGTGACCATCGCGCGCAGCGTGCGGCCCCCCTTCCAGCCTCCCCCCGCCGGGGGGAGGAGCCGGGTTCCCGCCCCCAGCGGGGGAGGGTCCGGGAGGGGCGGTGCAGCACACGACGGTGGCATCCCGTTCACCGGGTAGGAGGGTGTGGGAGGGCTTCGATCTCCCAGGACAACCCTGGTGATCCCATCGAGGTATGTTCAGCGCACAGAGTGGATAGACGTATGCGCCCACTGGTCCTGATAGGCGGCTACCTGACCGGTCCAGGCGATTTCGCCGGCCTGGCGGCGACCCTCGAGCAGCCGCCCTATGGCTATCGGGTATTCGTTGCCCCCATCGGCCGGCTGCGCT
>DAOTYR010000235.1:0-4700 GCA_034434655.1 Chloroflexaceae bacterium | reverse complement strand
GTCGCGTCGAGGTGACGGCATTGCCCTTCGGGGAAAATGGGGAAACCCGGTTTCCCCATGCCCCTGCGTGAGGGCTGCGCCCGCCCAACCCCCGCGGGCGGGGGGATGGGGAAACCCGGTTTCCCCATGCCCCTGCGGGCGGGCTGCGCCCGCCCAGACTCTCTCGCCGGGGCGGGGGGGGGAAAGCCGGTTTCCCCAGGCCCCTGCGGGCGGGGTGCGCCCGCCCAGACCCTCTCGCGGGCGGGGGTGTGGGAAACCCGGTTTCCCCAGGCCCCTGCGGGCGGGTTGCGCCCGCCCAGACCCTCTCGCGGGCGGGGGTGTGGGAAACCCGGTTTCCCCAGGCCCCTGCGGGCGGGTTGCGACTGCCCGAATCCTCCCGCGGGCGGGGATATAGGGAAACCCGGTTTCCCCAGGCCCCTGCGGGCGGGTTGCGACTGCCCGAATCCTCCCGCGGGCGGGGGGATGGGGAAAGCCGGTTTCCCCATGCCCCTGCGTGAGGGCTACGCCCGCCCAGACCCTCTCGCCGGTGAGGGGTGGGGAAAGCCGGTTTCCCCGCGCCCCTCTCCGAGGGCTTATTTTCACGTTCGTATACGGGGACAGGCCATGCGACGGTCCACTGCCAGTGATGCGCACGTAATCGAACTCGAACGGCAGCGCGATGCCTTGCGCTACCAGCACGAGCGCGATGCGCGCGTGCTCGATGCGCTGATCGCCATCAGCCTGGCTGGCCGCGAGCGTCCGGGTTTCCGCGCCATCTTCGAGACCATTCAGCTCGAACTGGCTCGCGTCTTCGCCTTCGACGCCTTCTACCTGGCCTGCTGCGACGAGCGCCGCGAGCGCTTCGCCTGCGCCCTGCTGCTTGACGAAGGGGTGCGCGAGTTTATCGAGGATATCGAGTACGGCCACCTCACCGGCACGATCGTCCGCACCCGGCAACCCTTGCTGTTTCAGGATCTGCTGGCGGAACGCGACCCCGCGACCCTGCCCGTTCCCTTCGGGAAGGGCGAGAAACGCTCGCGCGCCTGGCTCGGCGTGCCGCTGATGATCGGCGCCGAGGCCGTCGGCGTGCTGTCGATCCAGAGTTATCAGCCTGGCGTGTACACGGAAGCCGATCGGGAGACGCTCCAGCGTATCGCGAATGTGATCGCTGTGGTGCTGGAGAACGTGGCCCTGGCGCAGCGCCAGGAGCAACTGAGCGGGGAACTGGACGCCCAGGTGGCCGCGCGCACCGAAGAACTCGCGGCGCTGAGCGCCATCTCCGCCGGGCTGGTCGAGCGACGCCCCCTGGCCGAGACGCTCGGGCGCGCCCTGGAAATCGTGCTGCGCCTGTTTCGCCTCGATGCCGGCAATGTGCGCCTGCTCGACGCAACCCGCGACCATCTCGTGCTCTGCTGCCAGCAGGGCTTTTCAGCAGAGTACGAGCAGCGCACCTACCGCTCGCCCCTGGCGACCAGTCCCATTCGCTCGGTCGTGGAATCCGGCGAGCCAATCGTGATTCACCGGAACTGGTACGAGTTCCGTCGCGGTGGCTCACTGCCGCTGGAGGTCTTTCCGCGCTTCGAGTGCTCGCTCATTGTGCCGCTCTTCGCCGGTGATACCGTGGTGGGGACGTTGAGCCTCTTCGGCCTGGCGCAACGCGACTTCAGCGCGCAGGATGTGCGCGTCGCCCAGTTGGTGGCCAACCAGATCGCCATCATCGTAGAGAACCGCCGCCTGCTCGATGAACAGGAGCGGCAGATCGCCGAACTCGAAGCCATCGGCCAGATCGGCAAGGTGGTCACCGCCTCCTACGATCTCGACAAGATGCTGGCCGAGATCTACCGCGTCTTCAATAGCCTGCTGGGTGCTCCGGTCTTTGCCCTGTTGATCTGCGAGCCAGAGAGCGAGATCATCACCAACGCCGTCTTTGTGGAACAAGGTGAATGGATACCCCTCGATCTCGTCGGGCGCCAGGTGACCCCCGGCTCGCTCAGCCACTGGATCATGGCACAGCGTGAGCCGCTGCTGTTCCACGACCTGCTGCACGAACGCCAGGAGATGACCCGCCGTGGCATCGAGCCGCAGGCGGTGGGGCCGGATCGGCTGGTGCGCTCGTGGGCCGGCGTGCCGGTCGTGGCCCGTGACGGCGAGTTGATCGGGGTGCTCTCCATCCAGGATTACCGGCCCTACCGCTACGACGGCGGAACGATAGACTTTCTCAACCAGGTGGCCAGCCACGTGAGCCTGGGCGTGCAGAAGGTGCGTCTCTTCCAGGAGCGCGAGCGGCTGCTGCGCGAGACGCGCTCCCACGCCGAGGCGCTCGAACGGCAGACCCATCGCCTGGAACTGGTGAACCGCATGGCCTCGGTGCTGGCCGCGCGCCTGGATCAGCAGGAGATCCTGGAACTTGCCGCCCGTGAACTGGTGCAGTTGTTCTGGGCCGATCACACCGGCACGGTGCTCTTCGCCGAAGATGTCGGGACGGTCGTCGCCGAGTATCCCGCCACCGGCATTGTGGGTCTGACGTTTCCCATGCAGGACAATCCCTTGATGGAGCGACTGATCGCCACCCGCCGCCCGGTGGTGATCGAGGATATCGAGCATGACCCTCTGGCCACGCGCAGCCGCGCGATCTGGCGTTCCATGGGCCTTCGTTCGCTGATCATTGTGCCCCTGGTGAGCCGCGACCGGGTGCTGGGATCGATTTCGCTCGATAGTTACGGCGCGCCGCTGCGCTTTGACGACGAGGAACTGGAACTGATGAGCACGGTCGCCACCTCGATCGCCACGGCGGTGGAGAACGCGCAACTCTTCGCCGCCGAGCAGGAGCAGCGGCGCACCGCGGAGACGCTCCGCGAAATGACCCGCGTGCTCAGTTCCACCTTCGACCCCGCTGAGGTCCTGCGGCTGGTGCTGGGGGAACTGCAGAAGGTGATCGCCTTCGATACCGCCTCGATCATGCTGCTCGATGGCGCGCAGTTGCGTCTGGTGGCCTCGCGCGGGCGCGCGCCCGGCATCGAGCCGCGCAGCCTGATCCTGCCGCTGGAGGGCACCGCCGCCGGGCATGTCGCGCGCACCGGCGCACCCTTGCGCTACATAGCCGGACGGACCGATGGCCCCTGGATGCATATCCCCACGTCATCGGACATCCGCTCCTGGATCGGCGCGCCGCTGATCGCCCGCGGGCACGTGGTCGGTGTGCTCAACATTGACCTGCGCCGCCCACTGGAGGGCGAGCCGGCTTTCGGGCGGGTCTTCAGCGAGCGCGACGTTGAGGTGGTCAGCGCCTTCGCCAACCACGCCGCGCTGGCAATCGAGAATGCCCGGCTGTACCAGGAATCGATCGCCCGCGTCGAGCAAGAACTGGAGATCGCCCGCCGCATCCAGGCCAACCTGTTCCCCCGGCAGTTGCCCAGCACCGAGGGGCTGGAACTGGCGGCCCGCTGTGTGCCCGCCCGCGAGACGGGCGGAGATTTCTACGATGTGGTGCAACTGGGCGACCGCCTCGGGGTCATCGTCGGCGATGTGAGCGGCAAGTCGCTCCCGGCGGCGATGCTCATGGCCGTGGCCCGCTCGACTGCCCGCTCCGAGGCCCGTAACCATGAGACGCCCTGGGTCGTGTTGACCGAGACCAACCGTTCGCTGGTCGAAGACGTGCCCCGCAACAGCTTCGTGGCCCTCAATTACGCCCTGGTGGATCGGGCGAGCGACCGGCTGGTCCTGGCCTCGGCCGGGCAACTTACCCCCCTGCTGCGCCGCGCCGATGGCCGCACCAGTTTTCTCGAAGGGCCGCCGGCCCTGCCCCTGGGTCTTTCGGACCGGGTCAAGTTTGGCCAGTTTGAAGTCATCCTCAGGCCGGGCGATACGGTGCTGTTCTACACCGATGGCATCGTCGAGGCCCACGACCAGCGCCGTAACCTCTTCGGCTTTGAGCGTCTCGAACGGATCATCCAGCGCTGGGGCCACCTGCCCGCCGGCCAACTGGTTGACCGGGTGCTCGCCGAGGTGCATGCCTTTGCTGAAGGCATGCCGCCCCACGACGATATGACCCTCGTGGCCATCCGGGTAACCTGAGCAAGGGGCAACCCGGTTTCCCCATCCCCGCGCCCGCAGGAGGGTTTGGGAGGGCTGCGCCCTCCCAAGAAAGACCTCTGTTCAACCCGTCGGGGTGCGGCGCGAGCCGCTAACGTGAACATACGCCCTCGGCGAGGGGTGTGGGGGAACCGGGTTCCCCCACACCCCCGCCCCGCAGGGGGATGGGGAAACCCGGTTTCCCCATTCCCCCACCCGCGGGAGGGTTTGGGAGGGCTGCGCCCTCTCAGGAAGGATGGTCATCCCGTCGGGGTGCGGCGCAGCCGCACGGACGGCTGAGGTGACCATCGTGCGCAGTGTGCGCCCCCCCTCCCAGCCTCCCTCCGCTGGGGGGGAGGAGCCGGGTACCCGCCCCCGACGGGGGAGGGTCAGGGAGGGGCGGTGCGGCACACGACGGTGGCATCCCGTTCACCGGGTAGGAGGGTGTGGGAGGGCTTCGCTCTTCCAGGACAACCCTGGCGATCCCATCGAGGTATGTTCAGCGCACAGAGCGGATAGACGTATGCGCCCACTGGTCCTGATAGGCGGCTACCTGACCGGTCCAGGCGATTTCGCCGGCCTGGCGGCGACCCTCGAGCAGCCGCCCTATGGCTATCGGGTATTCGTTGCCCCCATCGGCCGGCTGCGCT
>DAOTYR010000234.1:0-2568 GCA_034434655.1 Chloroflexaceae bacterium | reverse complement strand
GCGCTCCCAGGCGATGTTCATCGGGCGTTGTGCGGCGGAGCCGCATGGACGGCTAACGTGAACATGGGGGAACCAGGTTCCCCCATACCCCCGCCCGCGGGAGGGTCTGGGAGGGCGAAGCCCTCAAACAGAGGGATGAGGAAACCGGGTTTCCCCATCCCCTCCAGTGGGAGTCCAGTGAGAGGGTGTGGGAGGGCAAAGCCCTCCCAGGAACAACCTTTTTCATCCCATTGAGGTGCGGCGTAGCCGCATGGACGGCTGAAGCGGGAGGATTGCGGATGTAAGGTGCGCCCGAAGCTGACCGAGCATCTCCCCCGGCGCTAGGGCAACGGTTCCGACAGCAAGGTCGCGCTGGCCCAACCCAGGCTGCCGACGCTGACTCGTTGCGGGGTGCACACCCCGCTGCTCGCGGTGACCCGGATGCGATACCAGGTTGACCCATCGGTGGTGGTGCGTTGTTCGAGGAACTCCACCCCGTCGCCGGGGCAGATCTGACCGATGACCGTCTCCGGGGCGATGCGCGGTTCGCTGCGCAGATTGCCTCCGGCCAGCACCGTGCCGCGGCCGATCATGGCGCTCGCCGGCGTGCCTGAGATGGGCGTGGCCTCAGCGGTTGCCGTGATGAGGGCGTGGGCGGTGCGCGTGGCAAGAACGGCGGCGTTGCTCGTTTCGACGGCGCTGACCGTGGCACTGGCGCTGACGCGAGCGCGTTCAAGGCCGAAGCGCGCAGCGAAGAACCCGCCTCCCACCAGAAGCGCGAGCGCCGTGCCGGCAATCAGCAAGTTGGCCAGGGCGCGGAGCGGCCCTCCCCGGCGCGGCGCGCCCGGCCCAAAGTAACGCTCCCAATCGCGTGGTTTGGCTCGTGGAGGCACGCGGCACCTCACATTCCCAAACCTGCCCCTCCGGCAGGAGGGTGGGAAAACCCGGGTTCGCCACCGCCGCTCGTGCGCTGCTCCGGCCCGCGCCTCCGCTTCCGGCGGGGGTATGCGGAAAGCCCGGTTCGCCACCGCCGGTCGCGCGCGCTGCCCCGGCCCCCCCGCCGCTAGCAGCAGGGGGGCAACCCGGGTTCGCCATCGCTGTCGCGAGCGCTGCTCCGGTCCGCGCCTCCGCTTCGGGCAGGAAGGGTGGGGAAACCAGGTTTCCCACCCTCATCTAACCGGTGTTGGGGGGCGCCGGACGCCCTCCGATGCTACCGGATCACAAATCGCAGCGCAGGATCGGATGCTGCTCACCGGTGGGGGCAAAGCCGAACCAGCGGTAGAGGCGCTGCGCGCTCTGATTGTAGGCCTGGGTGTTAAGCGTCACTGCCATGGCCCCATGCTCGCGGGCGTAGGTGATCAGGTCAGCCAGGAGGCTGACCCCGATCTGTTGGCCGCGATACTCCGGCGTGACGGCGATCCGTACCAGGTGCATCAGCCGCCCGCCGAAATGCGCGGTGGCATAGGCGTAGCCCACCATCGCACCACTGAGTTCGGCGATTACGAAGTACGGCCCCTCCGCGATCGCCGGGCTAAGAATGGTCGTATCCTTGGTCCATTGCGGTTCAAAGCACACCTGATCCAGGCGCAGAATGGCCGCCAGGTCCTCCCTGGTGGCGGGCCGGATGCGAACCGCAGGATTACCCGTGCTGGGGATGGTGAGGCGCTGCTTTTCATACACCAGGACGTCGGTATCATGCTGATAGCCCATAGCGCGCAGGGTAGGCATAAGCCAGTATTCGATGTTTCCATCGCCGCCGAAGTACACGTGGCGCACTCCCGCGGCCTTCAAGCTGGCATGCAGGGCATTCACGAGGGCGGTGATCCCCGCGCTGCTCTCCGCTCCTTCGGCAAAGGCGACCGCGCGCAGCCAGCACGTCTCCTCGCTCGACCTGCTGATCAGTGCCACAGCTCGTAATTCGCCCCCGGCTTCAAGCGCCACACCCAGACCCTCAGCGAGCAGCGTCTCAAGGTCGTTGCCGCTGAGAAGGCTGAAACGGCGACTACCATCGCGGAGCAAGCGCGAAACGGCGTGGAGATCATTCCTGGTGACATTGCGCGCCCTGGCGCGGCTGATGTCGAAACTTTTGCGAAAGAGCCACATAGTGGGCAACCGGGTGCGCGAACTGTCTCGGCCACGGCGTTCTCATTGTACACTACTATGTAGCTTCTCGCGGAGGGTTTGACCTCGGGTTCCCTGCATCCGGGTCATCGGCTCGGTGCGGCTTTGCCGCATACCCACGGTATTCTGGCAGGGGTATGGGCATATCAGTTGTCCATGCGGCTGCACCGCACCCCAACGGGATGCCACAAGGTTCTTCCTGGGAGGGCTTTGCCCTCCCATCCCCTCCCACCGGAGGGGATAGGGAAACCCGGTTTCCCCATCCCCCTGCGTGAGGGCTGCGCCCCGCAAACTACGGGCGGGGGAAGGGGGAAACCGGGTTTCCCCCTTCCCCTAGTGCAATCCCAAACAAGGTAGTTGAGCATGTGGTACGATGGCGCTCATGCAAGCACCGCTCTTTGTCCGCCCCCTGACGGCGGAGGAACAGGCAGCGCTCGAAGTTGGGCTCCACTCAGACGCGGGCTTTAC
>DAOTYR010000233.1:0-4111 GCA_034434655.1 Chloroflexaceae bacterium | reverse complement strand
CGGGGGAGGTTCCGCGCGGGCCGTGCCTTTCCAGGAACACGTCATCCCTTGTTGCACGGCGCAGCCGTCCAGGAGCCTGACCCCCAACGACAACCACAGGAGGAACTATGACCACACCCGTGACCGACCTTTCCGTGCCGCCCGATTTCAACTGGGCCTACGATGTCGTGGATCGCTGGGCCGAAGACCCCCACAAACTCGCGCTGCGCTGGATCGGGCCGGCGGGCGAGGAACGGGCGATCACCTTCGCCGCGTTGCGCGAGCGCACCAACCGGCTCGCCGGGGGGTTGGAGGGCCTGGGATTGGCGCGGGGCGACCGGGTGTTGCTGGTGCTGCCGCGGGTGGTGGAGTGGTGGGAGAGCGTGTTGGGGCTTATGAAGATGGGCGCCGTGGCCATGCCCGGCACGAGCCTGCTGACGGCCAAAGATCTCGCCTATCGCATCAACGCCGCCGAGGCCCGCGCAGTCATCACCGACGCCGATGGCGCGGCCAGGGTGGACGCCATTCGCGCCGGGTGCCCCAGCCTGGAACTGCTGGTTATCGTCGGCGAGCCGCGCCCGGGCTGGCATAGCTTCGCCGAGGTCCTCGCCAGCGGCGCGGCGGAACGTTCGCGCCTGCCGACCCCCAGCGCTGACCCCTGCATGATTTACTTTACCTCGGGAACGGCGGGCAATCCCAAGATGGTGCTGCATACCCATGCCAGTTACCCCATCGGCCATCGCATCACCGGGGCCTACTGGCTGGCCCTCACCCCCGATGATCTGCACTGGAACCTCTCGGATACCGGCTGGGCCAAGGCGGCATGGTCGAGCCTGTTCGGGCCGTGGAACATGGGTGCGGCCCTGTTCGTTCACGATGGCCGGGGCAAGTATAACCCCCGCGAAACGCTGGAACTGCTCCAGCGCTACCCGGTGACGACGTTCTGCGCCGCGCCCACCATCTACCGCCTGCTGGTGCAGGAGGATCTGCAGGCCTATCGCTTTCCGCACCTGCGTTCCTGCACCAGCGCCGGCGAGCCGCTCAACCCTGAGGTGATCGCCGTGTGGCGCGAGGCGACGGGGATCACCGTGCGCGATGGCTACGGGCAGACCGAGTCGGTGCTGCTCTGCGGCAACCCCCCTGGCCAGGAACTGCGACCCGGTTCGATGGGCAAGCCGCTGCCCGGTCTCACCCTGGCGGTGATTGACCACGAGGGCAACCCGTTGCCCCCGCGTCGTGAGGGTGATCTGGCCGTGAAGGTGAAGCCCGAGCGCCCGGTGGGTCTGTTTAAGGAGTACTGGCGCACACCGGGCGCGACCGCGGCCTGCCATCGGGGCGACTGGTACGTCACCGGCGACCGGGCCTATGTGGACGAGGATGGCTACTTCTGGTTCGTGGGTCGCGCCGATGATGTGATTATCAGCGCGGGCTACCGCATTGGTCCCTTCGAGGTCGAGAGCGCCCTGATCGAGCATCCCGCCGTGGCCGAGGCCGCCGTGGTGGCCAAGCCCGACCCGGCGCGGGGGGCGATCGTCAAGGCCTATGTGGTGCTCAGTTCCACGGCCAATCCTTCCGAGGCCCTGGCCCACGAACTCCAGGAGTTTGTGAAGCGGAACACTGCGCCCTACAAGTATCCCCGTGAGATCGAGTTCGTGAGCGAATTGCCCAAGACCGTCAGCGGCAAGATCCGCCGGGTGGAGTTGCGGGCCCGCGCGAAACAGGAGGCGAGTGGCCAATGATCGACCCATCACACCTCGGCCGCGCTTTTGGCCCCTACACGGTGACGGTGGAGCGTGAGCGGATCCGCCGCTTCGCTGAAACCCTCGGCCTCCCCGAACGGGTTTACTACGACGAGGCGGCCGCGCGGGCCGCCGGTCTGCCCGATCTGCCCGCGCCACCCACGCTGGCAACCTGTTACGGGTTGTGGGCCAACCTGGCCCTGCTCGCCGAACTGGAGGCCCTGGGGGCGCCCCTCCTGCGCCTGTTGCACGGCGAGCAAGGCTATGTGTACCATGCCCCCGTGTTCGCCGGCGACACCCTCACCGGCGCGCCGGTCATCGCCGCCCTGGCGCGCAAGGAGGGTCGGCGCGGTCCCTTCCAGGTGCTTACCCTGGAGACGCGCTGGCGCAATCAACGGGGCCAGCTTGCTATCACCGATACCCTGGTCGTAGTCGTGTTGGGTGCGTAATCAACGGGAGTACCATGCCATCGTTCAAAACCTACCGCGTTGGTGACGAACTGCCCGGCTTCGAGACCGGGCCGCTGACCCCGGAGTGGTTCAGCCGCTACGCCGTGGCCTCGGGCGATCACAACCCGCTCCACACCGACCCCGCGGTTGGGCAGGCAGCGGGTCACGGCGGGGTCATCGCCCATGGGATGCTGGTCATGGGCCTGCTCGGTCGCGTCGCGGCGCACCTGGGTGGCCCGGGGGCTTTGCAGGAGTTTCGCACCCGCTTTCAGGCGCCGACCCGTCCGGGTGACCGGCTGCGCTGCGGCGGGCGCATTACGGCAATCTACGAGCGCGAGGGGCGCACCTTCGTCGAAGCCGAACTCTGGGCCATCGGTCAGGACGGGGTCGCCCGCGCCAGCGGGGCGGTCGTCGCCGCGCCGCTGCCCTGAGGGGAGGGGCCGGGAAGCACGTGTTCACATTCTGTATAGCCGGGGGCTTATGGTCTTTGAGAAATTACTCCGCTAAACAATTGTCCTTTGGAGAGGAGGGTGGGGAAACCAGGTTTCCCCACACCCGCGCCCGCGAGAGGGTTTGGGAGGGCGCGGCCCGTTTCGCGCGAACATGACTGGCTGAAACCATGACCATCGTACACCTCAGTGGAGGGGAGCGCAGGCTGATGGTGCGCTATCTGCCCGTGCTCACCTGGAGCTTCACCATACTGGCCCTGTTCGGGATCGGCGACATCGCTGCGCGCATGCTCGATGGTCGCCTTCCCGTCGCCCTCGGGCCATTCACCGCCATCGCCATCCTTCTGGCCATGATCGGGTTCGTCCTCTACACCGGCGGGCACCTGGTCGTGGCCACCTTCGACCGTGAGCATGATGCGGTGCGCATCGCCCGCTACGGCCTCCAGGGGCGCGCGGTAGACGATCGGCGCCTGAGTGACGTGGTGGGGCTTGATGTGCGCCTGCTGCGGCGCGCGCAGCACCGCCTGGAGTTGCGCATGCGCTCAGGGGAGCGCGTGCCGCTCACTCCCTACTACGTGGTCAGCTTTGGCATGGCCGGGGTGCCCCGCCTGAGCGGGTTTCTCGGCTTCGAGCCGACGCTGGTGCAGCAGGCTCGCCGGTGGTGATGCAGCCGGGGCCTGGAGAAACCCGGTTTCCCCATCCCCCTGCGTGCGGGCCAGGCCCTCCCAAACCCTCCTGCGGGCGAGGGGATGGGGGAACCTGGTTCCCCCATGGTCACGTGAGACGGTCATGCGCATGGCGCACCACGCCGCGATGAACATGACCTGGGAGCGCGGGCGGGACGCCCGCGCCACGGCTCCGTGGGCACGGCCCCGGCCCCCTCCCTGACCCTCCCCCACTGGGGGCGGGAACCCGGCTCCTCCCCCCAGCGGGGGGAGGCTGGGAGGGGGGCTGAACGCTGTGAACGATGTTCACTTCAGCCGTCCATGCGGCTCCGCCGCACAACGCCGCAATGAACATACGGTTGTTCCTGGGAGGGCTTCGCCCTCCCAGACCCTCCCGCGGGTGGGGGCATGGGGAAACCGGGTTTCCCCACACCCCTCGCCGGGGGCGTAGGTTCACATTAGAAACCCCGCTCGACAACGAAGCTATCAAGGATGCGATCCAGCGCCTCGAGGTCGGCCTCGGAGACGACCTTGACCTGCACCATGCCCAGGAACGATCCATCCTCCGGGGTAAAGGCGACCAACAGCATCGCGGTATCCCGGCCGCCGCAGTTCGTCCATACATCGTACTTGCCGGTGTATAGAGGGTCACTGTAGTTGTTTCTGCTGTCATAGGTGCATTCACGGTTGAATGCCGTCTGATCGAGTAGTTGGTCGGGGGTCAACTCTTGCGCCAGTTGGCGCGAGGCGCCCAGGAACATGCCTGGGGTGGTCCAGGTGTTCAAGAAGCCATTAATGTCGGGAGCGGCCACCACGGCAATGCTCCGGGG
>DAOTYR010000232.1:0-5444 GCA_034434655.1 Chloroflexaceae bacterium | reverse complement strand
TGGATATAATGGAAAAAATGTCGCGTAGCGATGCTTACAACTGTAAAGTGTAACGTCGCACACATGTGCGAGGACCGTATGCAGAGCCGCCGCTCGCTGCTGGCGCTCGTCCTGATGCTCGCCGCGTTGTTCCTGGGCGCGGGGATGGGCTGGACGCGCGCCATCGCCGCCCGCCATCCCGCCGCCGATTTTTCCGCCCCCATGAGCTACGCCGAGGCCCGCAGCGCCGTCGAAGCCGCCCGCGCCCGGGAGGCGGCGCTCCGGGCCGCAGCGGCGCAGCAGCGTTCCACTATCGACCCGGCGCAGTTGCCCCTGTTGCAGACCATCTACTTTCCCGCCACCGGACACCATCTGAGCAATCGCAGCGGCTTTCTCGACTTCTGGCGCGCCAACGGGCAGTTGCACGTCTTCGGCTATCCGATCACCGAGGAGTTCGTCGAGCAGGGTCGCATTGTCCAGTACTTCGAGCGCGCCCGGTTCGAGTACCGCCCGGAGCGCGCCGGCACGCCCGACCAGGTGCAACTGGGGTTGCTGGGCCGCGAGATCCTCGAGGTGCAGGGCTTCCCCGGGGGGATTGACGATCCCCAGAATGGCGCCCGTTACTTCCCCGAAACGCGCCACAGCCTCTGGGGCGAGTTTCGCCGCGTGTGGGAGCGTCGCGGCCAGTTGCCCATCTTCGGCTATCCCCTCAGCGAGGTGGTGGACGAAGATGGGCGCAGTGTGCAGTATTTCGAGCGCGCCAGGTTTGTCTATTTTCCCGAGGATCTGCCGTCCTTCTTCCAGAGCATGCAGGCTGCCAACGGCTTCGATCTCAGCAGCCTGTTCGAGGTGCAGTTCAGCGACCTGGGGCGCCAGTTGGCCCAGATGCGCGGCCTGAACCTCGCGCCGGTCCCGCAACTCGAGGGCGCTCTTACCTGGGATCCGGCGATCTGGGAGCGGCGGATCGAGGTCAATCTGAGCGAGCAGTGGCTCAGCGCCTACGAAGGCGACCTGCTCGTCTTTCGCGCGCCCGTGGCGACCGGACGCGATGGCTTCAACACCCCCGTCGGCGACTACGCTATCTACGCGAAGTACGAGATGCAGACCATGTTCGGCTGCATGGGCGGCGAGTGCTGGAACGTGCCCAACATCCCCTGGGTGCAGTACGTGGTTGGCGGCGTGGCCCTGCACGGCACCTACTGGCACGACAACCATGGCACCGGCGTGCGCCCCTCGCACGGCTGCATCAACCTGCGGATCGACGATGCCCAGTGGCTCTACGAGTGGGCCGATGTGGGCACGCGGGTAGTGATCGGGTATTGACAGGAGTTACGCGGTGGAGGGGCACGCGGAGGCGCAGCCTCACCCTCCCACCGGGTGAGGGTATGGGGAAACCGGGTTTCCCCATACCCCTGCGCAAGGGCTGCGCCCTTACCTTCCCGCGGGTGGGGGCGTGGGGAAACCCGGTTTCCCCACACCCCTCTCCGAGAGCCTATGTTCACATCAGGCCCCATGCGCGGGGCGCACCACGCCCGATGCAACCGGCCCGGGAGCGCGGGAACCCGGCTCCTCCCCCCAGCGGGGGGAGGCTGGGAGGGGGGATGAACGCTGCGAACGATGTTCACATCAGGGGGCTGCGCTCTCCCAGACCCTCCTGCGGGGCGGGGCGTGGGGAAACCCGGTTTCCCCACGCCCCTGCGCAAGGGCTGCGCCCTTCCAAACCCTCCTGCGGGCGGGGGGATGGGGGAACCAGGTTCCCCCATGTTCACGTCAGGCGCTCGAAGATGCCCGCGGCGCCCATGCCTCCGCCAATGCACATCGTGACCAGGCCGTAGCGTCCGCCGCGCCGCTCCAGCTCGTCGAGGATCTGCACGGTCAGCTTGGCGCCCGTGCAACCCAGGGGGTGGCCAAGGGCGATCGCCCCGCCATTGACATTGACCTTCTCCATCTCCATGCCCAGTTCGCGGATCACCGCCAGGGCCTGGGCGGCGAAGGCCTCATTCAGCTCGATCAGGTCAATGTCGCTGAGGTTAAGCCCGGCCAGCTTCAGCGCCTTCGGCACGGCCACCACCGGGCCGATGCCCATCACCTCGGGGGCCACCCCGCCCACGGCGAAGCTCAGGAAGCGCGCGCGCGGCTTGAGGCCCAGGGCCTCGGCCTTCTCGCGGCTCATCACCACCACCGCCGCGGCCCCGTCGCTGGTCTGCGAGCTGTTGCCTGCGGTGACCGTGCCATTGGCGGCGAAGACCGGCTTGAGCTTCGCCAGGGCCTGCGCCGACGTGTCGGCCCGCGGCCCCTCGTCGGTGTCGAAGCGGAGGCGTTGCTCCACGCGCCGGCCCTCGGCATCGAGTTCCACAAGCTCCACCTCGACCGGCACGATCCCCGGCGCGAAACGGCCCTCTTGCTGGGCCCGCAGGGCCTTCTGGTGCGAACTCAGGGCGAAGGCGTCCTGGTCCTCGCGGCTGATCTTGAAGTCGCGAGCGACGTTCTCGGCGGTGAGGCCCATGCCCAGGTAAACGGCCGGGTCGTGGACGGCCAGGTAGGGGTTGGGCGCGAACTTGTTGCCGCCCATCGGCACCATACTCATACTCTCCGCGCCCCCGGCGACGATCACCTCCGCCTGACCCATCATAATCTGCTGGGCTGCCGTGGCGATAGTTTGCAGGCCCGAGGCGCAAAAGCGATTGATCGTCACGCCGCAGACCGTATCGGGCAGGCCGGCGCGCTGGGCGGCGATGCGCGCCAGGTTCATGCCCTGTTCCCCCTCGGGCATGGCGCAGCCCATAATCACATCCTCGACCTCCCGTGGGTCCAGCCCTGGCGTCCGCTCAATGGCCGCCTTGACCACCACGGCCGCCAGTTCGTCAGGGCGCACGGTGCGCAGCGTCCCCCGGGGGGCCTTGCCCACGGCCGTGCGCGCCGCGCTTACGATGACAGCTTCTCGCATAGATCTCTTCTCCTTATGGCCGACCGGTGGGGGCGACTAATTCCGCAGCGGCTTGCCGGTCTCCAGCATATGCCGGGCGCGCGCCATAGTGCGCTCGTCCTTGAGCAGGGCCAGAATCGCCTCGCGCTCCAGGTGCATGATGTAGGCCTCATCAACGAACTGGGGGCTGCTCAGATCGCCGCCGCAGAGGATGTAGGCCAGTTTATCAGCAATGACCGTATCGTATTCGGTGGCATACCCGCCCTGGGCCAGTTGGTAGATGGCGATCCGCGCAGCGGCCAGACCGTCGCGCCCCAGGGCGTAGCATGTCCTGGTGCTGGAAGGTGGCAGGTACCCCTCGGCTGCCAGGCGCAGCACCTCGCGTTTGGCCTCACCCAGCAGATAGTCCTGATTGAAGACGATGCGATCGGTAGGGCGCAGGAAGCCCAGTTCGCGAGCCTCGTGGGCGCTGGTGGCGACCTTGACCAGGGCGATGGTCTCGAACACCTGTTGGAAGGCCTTGAGCGTATCGCCCCCGCTGCGGGCCGCTTCGGCAATAATACGCCGGTTGAGTTCCTTGCAACCGCCCCAGCCGGGGATCAACCCGACGGCGAACTCGGGCAGGCCCATGTAGGTCTCGGCGGCCGCCACTGCGGCTGTGCCGTGCATCGCCAGTTCGGCCCCGCCGCCCAGGGTCTGCCCGAAGGGCGCGGTCACGACCGGTTTGGGATTATGGCGCAGGGCCTGATAGGCCTGCTGGACGAGGCCGAGCAGTTCTTCGAGATCCTCCCAGGCGCCGGCCTCGACGGCTGCGCCGAAGTCGTTCAGGTCAGCGCCGGCAGAGAAGCGCGCGCCCTGATTGCCGACCACCATCCCGACCCAGCGATCTTGTTTGAGTTCCTCGACCGCCGCCAGGATGATTTCAATCACCGCTCCACCAATGGTATTGGCTTTGGAATGGAGTTCCAGGCACAATACGCCGTCGCCCAGATCGACCAGGCTGGCAGCGGCGTTGCCATGCACCAGCTTACCGGCCTCCTTGAGCGCGGCCAGGTCAATTGCCCGCGGGTCGCGCTCGATGATCTCGTGGCGGCCGGTGGTGACGTTGTACGCCGCCTGGGCGCCATCGGCCTCCTGCTGGTAGAAGCGCGCGTCGCCCTTTGCCAACTGCTCCACCCAGGCCGGCAGTTCCAGGCCCCGCGAGCGCATCAGATCGGCGGTCTCGGCCAGGCCCAGGGCATCCCAGATCTGGAACGGCCCCATCTGGTGGGCGAAGCCCCAGCGGATGGCATTGTCCACATCGGCGACGCTATCGGCGATCTCGGGGAGGCGGCGCGCGGCGTAGGCCATCATCGGCAGGAGGGCTTCCGCTACCAGGGCCGCGCCGCGGTCGTCGGGCCGTTCAGCGCTGCGGCGCAGCAGGAAGCGCAGGCGCTCCGGCAGGCCTTTGATCTTGTTGGCCTCCTCGATCAGCCCGTCCACACTGGCGGTTCCCTGCGGGGGCACGTACTCGAGCGTCGCCAGGTCAAGGGGCCAGAACTCGCGCTTGTCGCCCTGGCGAACCTCTTTGTAGAAGCCCTGGCCGACCTTGCGGCCCAGCTTGCCGCCGGCCACCATGCGCTCGAGGAAGTCGTTCTCGCGATAGACCTCGCGGCTCTCATCGTCGGGGATGGCCTTGTAGAGGTTCGAGGCGACGTAGTGCATCACGTCTACCCCGACCTGGTCGAGCAGGCGAAAACTGGCCGTATTGGGGCGCCCGATCAGCGGCCCGGTGAGCGCGTCGACCTCCTCGACCGTGTACCCATGCGCCAGGGCGTAGTTGAGCACCACCTGGCCGGCGTAGGAGAAGATGCGGTTGCCGATGAAGTTAGGGCGATCCTTGCAGATCACCACGCCCTTGCCCAGGCGGTCCTCGGCGAAGCGGCGGAAGGCTGCCACGACGGCGGGGTCGGCATCGTCGCCGGGGATGAGTTCGAGCAGCTTGAGGTAGCGCGGCGGGTTGAAGAAGTGCGCGCCGAAGAAGTGACGCTTGAACTCGGGGCTGCGGCCCTCGGCGATGAGGGCGATGGGGATGCCGGAGGTGTTGGTGGTGATGATGGCCCCCGGCTTGCGCACGGCCTCCAGACGCGCCATCAGCGCCTGTTTGGGGCCAAGTTGCTCGATGATCGCCTCGACGATCCAGTCGCAATCGGCGATCTTCGCGAAGTCGTCCTCGGTGTTGCCCAGGGTGATCAACTCGGCGGTGCGCTCGCTGAAGAGGTTCGACGGGCGCGCCTTGCGCATGCGCTCATAGCCACTCTGCACGATGCGATTCCGAACGGCGGGGTGCTGGAGGGTCAGCCCCTTTGCCTCTTCTTCCGGGGTAAGCTTGTCGGGCGGAACATCAAGCAGCAGTACGGGCAGGCCGGCGCCGGCAACCAGGCCGGCGATGGCAGCGCCCATCGTACCGGCGCCGATGACGGCGACACGCTTGAACTGGTCCTGCATCGGGTCCTCCTTGACCGGGGCGATAAACCGGGGTTATATGCAGCGCGTCATG
>DAOTYR010000231.1:0-10987 GCA_034434655.1 Chloroflexaceae bacterium | reverse complement strand
TCTTCGACGTCTTCTGGCTCCTCAGCGGGCAGGAGGAACACCAGCGCCCGCATGGCAGGCACGGCTATATCGACCTGAGCGGCGCCCCGAGCCTGGAGCTAGGCATGCTACGACAGGCGCTGGCTTCGGCCATCGGGCAGCGCCTCGAGACACAACTTGCCGATCTGGGCTACAGGCGCGGTGCGCCGCGCTGGCCCCACGGCGCGCGCCTGGCGGCTGCCTGTGGCCACGATGTGGATTACCCGGAGCTTATTCGCTGGATCGAGCCGCTGCGCATCCTTGCCCGGCAGGGACTCGCCGGCCTGGGGCCGGCCGCGTCCGTCGCGCTGGGACGGCACAGCCACTGGCACTTTCGCTCGTGGATGGAACTGGAGCGGCGTTTTGGGGCGCGCTCGGCCTTCTTTTTCATAGCGCGCAAAGGCTCGCTGTACGAGTATGCCACCGGCCTGCCCGACAGCTTCTACGACATCAGAGCGCCACACTTCCGCGCCCTGTTCCGCGAACTGGCCGCCGAAGGCTGGGAAATCGGCCTCCATGCCAGCTATCTGGCCTACACCAGCGCCGAGAAGTTTGCCGCCGAGCGCGCATTGCTCGCCGAGGTCAGCGGCCAGCCGATCACGGGCAATCGCCACCACTACTGGCACCTCGATCCGCAGAACCCCGAGCATACGCTGCTGCTCCATGAGCAGGTTGGCTTTGCCTATGACGCTTCGCTCACCCACAACCGTTACCTGGGCTGGCGGCGCGGCTCAAACTGGCCGTTCTACCCCTGGCACCAGGGGCAGCGCCGGCCCCTACGCACCCTGCAACTCCCCACGGCCTGGATGGACGATCATCTGTTCGGCCAGCGCGCCGATAACCCCGGTGATCGCCGCTCCCTGTTGCGCGGCCTGGTCGAGACCACCGCTCACCAGGGGGGACTATTGCTGGTGGATGTGCATGAGTATGTCTATGACGACGCGCTGTTCCCTGGCTGGGCTGCGGCGTACCGGGAGCTGTGGGAGCACTTGTTCGCCCGCGGCGATGTCTGGTTTGCCACCCCAGGGGCGATCGCGACCCACTGGGCTGATCGCCAGGCTATGCTTGAGCAGGCCAGCGCGGGGCTTGACCCGATCGCCACACCGGTGACACCAGGCATATGGGTGCGGCGAGACTAGTCGTCTGTCACGATACTGGTGATGGCTGCCACAGGAGGGGGCGTGAGAGAACTTCGCCCTCCCCTCAGGCAGGAGGGTGGGAAAACCTGGTTTTCCCACCCTCCTCCAACCGGCGGTCAGCGGGAAATGCGGCACCTTCGCGTAGCCGCATAACGAGAACATCATGAGCTTTCGGACCATCATCTTCGCGCTGCTTTTCGTTTTGCCACCGGCTCTCAAGCCCTGGGTGCTGCGGGTTTGCTGCGGCGCCCGGATCGGGCGCAACGTGCAGATCGGCTGGTTCGCCAGCGTGATGGGCCGCCACATCAGCCTGGGCGATCATTGCGCCATCCGGGCGCTGACTCTCATTCGCTGCGACGGCGATGTGGTGATCGGCCCCTACGCCCTCGTAAGCAGCTTTACGCTGGTCTATGGAGCCAGGGGCCTGCGTCTGGGCGCCCATAGCTACGTGGGTCCGCAATGTTTGATCAACACGGAAGAGGAGGTGCACATCGGCAAGTGGAGCGCGCTGGGGGCGCGCTGCATGGTCTACACCCACGGCTCATTTCTGCCCTACACCGAGGGCTACTGGGTGCGCTTCGGCCGGGTAACCGTGGGCGACTATGTCTGGTGCGCCGCGGGAGTCTTTTTTCAACCCGGCGCCGAGGTAGGCGACAACAGTTTTGTCAACTCACGCGCGGTGGTGAGCGGCGCGCTGCCCCCGGGCAGCGTCGCCGAGGGCAGCCCCGCCCGGGTCGTCAGCCCGATGGAACGTATGCGCCGCACACTGAATCCGCGCCAGCGCGACGCAGCGCTCATGCAGATGCTGCGTCATTTCGGCGAACTGATCCTTACTGACGGTTTGGGACTGGCGCCGCAGGAGGAACGGGGCGCGCTGCGGTTCACCTATCACCGGCAGCCGTACCGCATCGCCGTAGCTCCGGCCCACGGGCCGCTCCCGGCGCCGGGAGCCGCCGGCGAGCGAACCATCTGGCTTGTGAACCGCCCCGGCTGGCGCCCTCCGGCGCCGGATCTCTGGCTGGATGTGGATCGCAAACAGATGACCAGCTCACGCAATCACATATACGTCGAATTGACGCTGTTTCTCAAACGCTATTACGGTGTTCAATTTGAATACGAAGAAAGGTGTTGATGGATGCCTTCCGTTCTCACCATCCTGGGCACGCGACCGGAGATCATCAAGCTCTCACCGGTGATTCCGCTGCTGGAGCAGCGTTTCGACCATGTGCTCGTCCATTCCGGTCAGCACTACTCGTATGAAGTGGACGCGATCTTCTTCGAGGAACTGGGCCTGCCGGCCCCGAAGCACACGCTGGGGGTTGGTTCGGCAAGCCACGGGGAACAGACCGCGCGCATCCTGGCCCGTCTGGAGCCGATTCTGCTCGAACGGCGCCCCGACGCGGTGCTGGTGCAGGGCGACACCAACACGACCATGGCCGGGGCGCTCTGCGCGGCCAAGCTGGGTATTCCGGTGGTGCATCTGGAGGCAGGGGGACGTTCATTCAACCGGGCTATGCCGGAAGAACAGAACCGGATCATCGTTGATCACCTCGCCGACCTGCTGCTGGCCGCCGATGACATCGCCGCCGACAACCTGCGGCGTGAGGGGCTGCCGGAGGAGCGCATCCGGATCATCGGCTCGACGGCGATCGACGCCGCCCAGCGCCACCGTGCCCGCGCCGAACAGGCGCCCATCCTCGATCAACTCGAACTGCTCCCCCAGAGCTACCTGGCGCTGACCATCCACCGGGCCGAGAATACCACCCCCGACGCGCTTCCCGGCATTGTGCGCGCCATTAACGCCCTGGCTGAAGAGCATGTCATCGTCTTCCCGGTGCACCCTCGCACCCAGGCGGCCCTGGATCGCCAGGGATTGGCCCTGTCGCCACGCGTTCGCGTCTGCCGGCCCCTGGGGTACCTTGACACCCTGCGGCTCGTCGGCGCCGCCCGCGCCTTGCTGACCGACTCGGGCGGTTTGCAGGAAGAAGCGGCGGTGCTGGGCACACCACTGCTGATTGTGCGTAACGAGACGGAGTGGCGCTACCTGGTGGATGCCGGGGTAGCCGTGCTGATCGGCAACACCTTCGAGGCCATCACGACCGGCGCCCGCGCCTGGCTCGCCCCACAGGCCCTCGCGCGCCTGCGCGCAACACCCGCTCCGGTGCGCGCCGGGGCCGCGGAACGGGCGGTGGAGGCCATCGCCGCCCTCCTGGACGGCCCGCAGCAGCCCGGCGCGGTGTAACAGAACTGTCAGCGTTCATAAGCGTTTGATTTAGCTAATCGTTAGAACCCTTCGGTATCGTATCTTGCGGTACAAGGAACCACGCGATCCATGGTGCGTCCAGTACCTGAACGGGGGGATGGGCGAGCTTCACCTCACCAGGTGTCCATGCAGCTTCGCCCCCTTCGACCGTGATGCGCAAACGTGTGGGCGGGTTTCGCCCGCCCGCACGCGCCCATCGGGCAAGCCGGGACAGGGGAAAGCCCGGTTCAGCATCTTCGACCGCTGTGATGACAATGGCCTGGGAGTTCGTTTCCGATGCGTAACCAGTTCAAGCTCTACCTCTCACGCCAGGCAACCTCGCTCCCACGCTACGCGCTCGAGCAACTGATCCAGGCGACACTGGCCTGGGTCCCCGGCCTGCCTGGCATTGGCCTGCGCGCCCTGGCCTACCGGACAATGCTCCGGATGGACGGCGTCGCCGCGATCGAAGACGGCGTGCGGATCCGCTTCGCCGACAACGTGCGGCTGGGCCGGGGGGTCTATCTGGATCACGGGGTCTACCTGCACGCCTGCCCTGGAGGGATCAGCATCGGCGCCGACAGTCTGGTGATGAAGAACGCCATTCTGCACGTCTACAATTTCCGCGATCTGCCCCACAGCCACATCACCATCGGGGCGCGCTCGCTGATTGGCGAGAGTTGCATCCTGCGGGGGCAGGGGGGGATCACCATCGGCGATGATGTTTATCTAGGCACTCTGGTGCAACTGCTGGCGGTCAACCACGTGTTCAGCGACCCCAACCGGCCCATCAGCCATCAGGGGATCACCGCCCGGGGCATCAGCATTGCCGACGGCGCATGGATCGGCAGCGGCGCCATTGTCCTCGACGGGGTAACGATCGGGCGCAACGCCGTGATCGGGGCCGGCGCCGTGGTCACCAAAGATGTCCCTGACTATTGTGTCGCGGTAGGCAATCCTGCCCGGGTGGTGCGCGACCTGCGTCGCGATCCGCTGCCCGCGCCGGAACCTGAACTGGTCGTTTACTAACTTGTAACCCCGACCGCCCGGGTCGGGCGTATAGAGGAGCGGATCGTATGCCCATGCTCTCCGTAGTGATACCCGCCTACAACGAAGAAGACGGCATTGCAGCCATTGTTGAGCGCGTTCTGGCGATCCGGCCGCACCTGGCCGCGGTCGGCGTCGACGACCTGGAGTGCATTGTGGTTGACGACGGCTCGACCGATGGCACTGCGGCCATCGTGCAGGGCTATGGTGACCAGGTGCGCCTGATCCGGCAGCAGAATCGCGGCTACGGCGGCGCCCTGAAGACGGGCTTCAGCGTGGCCCGCGGCGACCTGATCGGCTTTCTCGATGCCGACAGCACCTACCCGCCTGAGCGCTTCCCGGACATGTGCCGCCTGGCGCTCGATGGCGCCGACATCGTCATCGGCAGCCGCATGGCCGGCGAGCACAGTGAGATGCCGCTGGTTCGCCGCATCGGGAACACCATTTTCGCCATGATGCTCTCGCTGGTATCAGGCGTGCGCATCAGTGACAGCGCCAGCGGCCAGCGCGTGCTGCGGCGCTCGGTGTTGCCGATGATCTACCCCCTGCCCAACACGCTGGACTTCACCCCGGCGATGAGCACACGGGCGCTGCACGAGGGTGTGAAGATTGTCGAGATGCCCATTCCTTACAAGGAACGCTCGGGCCGCAGCAAGTTGAGCGTGGTGCGTGACGGGCTGCGCTTCACCCGATCGATTGTCTGGACCGCGCTGACCTACAACCCGGTGCGGATCTTCGGCGGCCTGGGGCTGGCGCTGCTCCTGGCGGCCCTGTTGATCGTCGGTGGTCAGATTGGGTTGCACCTCGCCGCCGGTCAGACGGGCTGGTCGTTCCCCATGCTCTTTGGGGCCCTGGTTCTGGCTGTAGCCGGAGTGACGTTGTACACCACCGGCACGACCTTCAGCTACGTGGTGGCTCTCTTCCACCGCCGGCCGATCCGCCAGGGGCTCTTCGGGCGCCGTGGCAATGGCCGCCGTATCGAGAAGCACTACTGGTGGCTGGGCCTCCTGGCGATCGTTGGCGGCTTCGCCACCTACGTGACAGCCGTCTTGTTTGACCTGACCAACCCGGCTATGGCCGCCTCGTGGTTCGCGCCGGTAGTCAGCGCGCTGCTGGTACTTACCGGGGTGCAACTGGTGAGCGCCTGGAGCCTGGCGCGGGTGCTGGCCGAACTGAGCCGGCGCGAGGTGGAAGCCGAGGCCGACCTGAACTGGAGCTACACTCCCGCGCCGGCATTGCGAAGCGAGGCGGCAGTCTGATGGAGTTGCTACGTAGTCTGGCGCAGGCGTTCGAGCAATGGAGCTATACCAATCTCGGACAGTGGCACTATGCCCTGGGGTACAGCATTGTGCTGATCAGTCACAACTGGCCGATCATGCTTGCGGTGGCCCTCAGCGTCTGGTTTGGATACCGGGCCTATGTACGACCAACCCGGCTGAACGTGAGCTGGTTGCTTACGGCCTTGCTGCTCGGTCTGCTCTATGAATACGCCAAGCACATCGCAGCAGAGTTGCACACAGCAATAGACTTTCTCTTTGGCTTAGAAATCGCCCACTTGAACCGGCCGTTGCACGTTCTGGTCGGGCCGGTAGCCATAACCATCTTGCAACTCGGCTTCCTGGCAATGCTGGCCCAATCATTGAGGCTCTCCCTGGCTGCGCGACGCGCCGGGAAGCGTGATAGCATCACCCACAGGACAGTTCAACCCGAAGGTTCATAAGGTATACCAGACAACTATCGCGCCTGACGCGCGCAACGAGGAGAACTTGCAGATGAGCGAGCACGTGCACGACGCCACCCCCACCCCTGCCGACAATGGCGCCGAGAAGCGCGTCGCCCCCGGCGACAAGACCAGCGGCATCAAGCTGGTGGCCCCGGCCAGGGTCGACGAGCGGGCGGGCGAGATCCGCTTCGTTGAGATGCCTCGCGAACGCCCGAAGCGCCTTGACGTGCTGGTGCTGAATCCGCCCTCACCTGACGGTGACCTGTTCTTGCGCGACATCGCGCGCGTCGGGCGGCGCACCCGCGACGGGATCATCTGGCCACAGACCGCCCTGGCCCAGATTGGCGCCGTGGTCAAAGAGGCTGGCTACAGTGTCGAGGTGATTGATGCGATCGGCCTGATGATGGACTGGAAGTCGTTCGAGAAGTATATGTGGGAGAAAAAGCCGCGCTACATGATCATCCATGCCACGGCGCCCACGTTGACGAACGACATGCGCACCACCTTCGTCGGCAAGGCCGTCGGCACCATCACCATGGCCATCGGCACCCACGTCACGCCGATGAGCCGCGAGACCCTCGAGGCCTACCCGACGCTCGATATCGTCGTGCGTGGCGAGCCTGAGTTGACCATCGTGGATGTGATCAAGACGATCGACCGCCAGGTAGAACTGGAGAAGGCGACCGAGACGGTGCCGGTCGGCAATCCCGACCTGACCGCGCCCTGGCGCAAACTGCCCTTCCCCGATGCTTCGTACCTGACCACCCGCGGACGCTTCCTGGGGGTCTATCCCCAGACGATTGCCCGGGCACTGCGCGAGACCCTCGGCATCGCCTACCGCAATGAGCACGGCGAGGTGCGCATCAACCCTGACCGGCCCTTCATCGAGAACCTTGACAGCTTGCCCATCCCGCTCCATGATCAACTGCCCTGGCGCAAGTACAAGGTGCCGATTGTCGGCGGCCCCTACACCTTCGTGCTCACCAGCCGCGGCTGCCCGGCTGGCTGTCGTTACTGCATCAAGCACGTCACCTATCAGTCGAGCGTGCGCCACCGCAGCCCCGAGCACGTGCTCCAGGAGATGATCATGCTCAAGGAAATGGGCATGCATCATATCCACTTCGAGGCCGACCTGTTCACGGTCAAGAAGGAGTTCGTCTACGACCTCTGCAACACGATCATCAAAGAAGGTTTGCAGTTGCGCTGGAGTTGCAACAGCCGGGTCGACTTCGTCGACGAGGCGGAGTTGCAACTGATGCGGCGGGCGGGCTGCTTTATGATCGCCTGGGGCCTGGAGAGCGGCAGCGAGATGGTGCTCAAGCGCGCGCGCAAGGGCACCACCGTCAAGCGCATCGAGGAGACGATTGCCGCCAGCCACCGCGCCGGCATCATGAACTGGGGCTACTTTATCATCGGCCTCCCCGGCGAGACGGTCGAAACCATCCAGCAGACCATCGCCCTCTCCAAGCGCATCCCGGTGGACATCGCGCTGTTCCACATCGCCACCCCCTACCCGGGCACGCCCTTCTACTACGAGGCGGTCGAGAATGGCTGGATCCAGATGAACCAGTGGGAGGACTACGATATGTACTCCCACACGGTGCTGAACTACCCGCACCTCAGCTCGAAGGATCTCGAGTACTGGGCCAAACGCGCCGCCCGCGAGTGGTCGTTGCGCCCCGGGCCGATCAAGACCTTCCTCAAGGGCGCGGCCAACCCTGACACCCTCGGCCAGCTCTGGACCATCGGCGTCAACCACCTGAAGTGGATGGGCGGCAGCCTGCAGGGCAAAGGGGTCCAGCGCCTGGCCGGTTCGGGTGACTGAGGACCGTCACGCTCCCACGTGTGGTCGGACGAGAGGGGAGGCCATAACCTCCCCTCTCATGTAACCGGGGGTACCTGGCGATGTCAGAACAACTCTCAGTCGGGCACGCGCCTCTCACCCATCAATCAGCCGCCGCGCGGCGAAGCTGGGAACGGACCATCGCCCTGGCCCTCGCTTTTCTGGTCGCGCTCCTGGCACTGATCAACCTGCCCTACGCGCCGCCGACCTGGTTCGATGAAGGTTCGCACCTGCACGTGCCTGAAACCCTGGTGCGGTACGGCGTTTACGCCGATATCAGCAGCGAGGGCTTTCGCTACTTCGGGCCAACGATCGGCGTGGGGCCAACGGTGATGCTGCCCGTGGCCGCCGCGTTCAAGCTCGGCGGGGTGGGCCTGATCCAGGCGCGCCTGGTGATTGTGGCCTATATGGCCCTCGCGCTCGTCGCGCTCTACGTTTTGGCGCGCCGGCTCTACGGCTGGCAGGTGGCCGTGCTGGCGTTGCTGCTGGCGCTGGCTTCCCGGACGCTCCGTTTTGATGGGCTGATCGAGTACGGGCGCCAGGTGCTCGGCGAGGCGCCGGGCATCGCCTTTCTCTTGCTCGGCCTGCTCGGGTACGGCGCCGCTATCCTGAAGCCGGCGACGGCGCGCCGCTCCAGCCTGCTCGCCGGCCTGGCCTTTGGCCTGGCCCTGGTGACCAAGAACCAGTTTGTGCTGATCGTTCTGCCATCGCTGGCGCTGCTGGCCCTGCTTGACTGGATCTACTACCGGGCGGGCAACTGGTGGCTGCGCCTGGCCCCGCCGGTGATTGCCGCGGCGTGCTTCGGGATCTGGACCCTGATCATGCTCACCTTTTTTGGTCCCGATGGTTTCGCGGCGAACCTGACCAAGACACGCCAGGCTGCCGGCGGCGCGATCTTCGTCTTTGACTCGGAAGCGAGTCTGCGGGCCGCGCGCTACCTGATCCAGGTCTACGGCGGGTTGCTCCTCCCCGGTCTGGCCTATGGCCTCTGGCGCGCCCGCGCGCGCAGCCCGTGGGCGCTGGCGCACCTGGCCCCGATCCTGATGGCGGTGCTCTGGATCGCCTGGTTCATGATCTCGCTGGGCTGGCCGCGCTACGCCTTCCCCGCCGTGATCCTCGCGTCCCTCCCGGTGGCCCTGCTGGCCCACGATCTCTTCCAGACGCTGCGGAACCGCCGGCGCGCGGCTCTGGCCTGGCTCGGCGCAGCCTATCTGGCGCTGGTCATCCTGGCGCCGCTGGCCCTGACCACCCGGGTCGTGCTCAGCCCGCGCTACGCCGCCCACGAGATGGCTGCGTATCTCGACCGCAACGTGCCTGTCAGCGCCATCATCGAGACCTGGGAACCGGAGATGGGCGTGCTCACCGACCACACCTACCACTACGTACCCACAGAACTGCTCGACCCGGCGGTGCGTCGCGTCTGGCTTGGCGGCCCGCCCGTCCAGTACGATGGGCTGGAAGCCCGTCCGCCTTACGTATTGCTCGGCCCGTTCAGCGCCTACACCCGGATCTACCCGGACGACGTGCTGGAGCGAGACTACCAGGTCATCTTCACTGCTGAGCCGTATGCGTTGCTGCGGCGCAGCGCGCCGTGAAACGGAGGCAGGAGCAATGCGGCGCTCACTTCTCATCTTCTTCCTGCTCCTCACCTGCTACGCCTACGTGCTGCCCCGCTGGTCGGACTGGAACCAGAACTCGCGGCTGAACCTGGTGCTGGCCATGGTTGACGATGGCACGGTCAGCATTGACCGCTACGTCGCCAATACTGGCGACTACGCCATCTACCAGGGGCGCGCCTACACCGATAAGCCCCCAGGGCTTTCGTTCCTGGCGATGCCCGTGTACATGGCCCTCGGCCCGGCGCTGGGCATCCCACCGGTGCGTGAGCGTCTGGAAGCAATCGGTAGCGGAACGGCCTTCCAGTCCACGCTGCGCGAGGACGGCAGCGGACTGCGGACGGACAAGCTGCGCTTCGCCCTGGTGCAGTACGCATTGACCCTGGTCGTCGTGGCCACCGCCGCGGCGGCTCTGGGGGTCATCATCTACCTGGCGCTCTTGCGCCTGGGGGTGGCCCCGTCCCTGGCAGCTCTGGGCGCCCTGGCCTACGGCCTGGGCACCAGCGCCGCGCCCTACGCCGGCAACTTCTACAGCCATCAGGTCGCCGCCGGGCTGCTCTTCGGGGCCTTCTTCGTGGCCTGGCCGCGCGACGATGAAGCGGGCCGGCCCGCCTACGTCCGCGGGCTTCTCTGCGGGCTGCTGCTCGGCTGGGCGGTCATCAGCGAGTATCCGGTCGCGCTGCCGGCCGCGCTGATCGGCCTCTACGCCCTGGCGCGGCGCGGCTGGCGCTGGATCGGCCCGCTGGCGCTTGGGGGCGCCCTGCCCCTCGCGCTCCTCATCGTGTACGACCTGGTCGCCTTCGGCACGCCCCTGCCCATCGGCTATGCCCACTCGGCCCTGTGGCAGGAGCAGCACCACACCGGGTTCATGAGCATCACCGGGCCCCGCGCCGAGGCCCTCTGGGGCCTGACCTTCGGAACCTTCCGCGGGCTTTTTGTGCGCGCGCCGTGGCTGCTGCTCGCGCTGCCGGCAGCGATCGTCTGGTGGCGTGGCGGGGCGCGACGCCCTGAGTGGTGGCTCCTGATCCTGGCGCCGCTGAGCCTGATCCTCTTCTATGGATCATCGGCGATGTGGTGGGGCGGCTTCACTGCTGGCCCCCGCTACATCGTACCGATCATCCCCTTCCTGGCCCTCAGCGCCGCCTGGCTCGCAGCCCGGCTCTGGACGCGAGCGGTGGGACGCGCGGCGGTGACAGTTCTGGTCATCGGGTCAGTTGCCCTGGTCTGGATCGAAAGCGTCGCAGGACAACTCTTTCCCAGCGATGCGATCCGGAATACCTGGACCGGTTACGTGTTCCCCGCCTGGGCCGCTGGAGATATTGCGCGCAATCTGGGCATGGCCCTCGGCCTTGCCGGAGC
>DAOTYR010000230.1:0-24887 GCA_034434655.1 Chloroflexaceae bacterium | reverse complement strand
TAGGCTCTCGAAGAGGGGTGTGGGGAAACCGGGTTTCCCCACGCCCCCGCCCCGCAGGGGGATGGGGAAACCGGGTTTCCCCATGCCCCCACCCGGTGGGACGGTCTGGGAGGGCGCAGCCCCTGCCTGGAGGCGGGCCGGGGTAGGGGCAGGGTTCCCCGCCCCTACGCCGCCGGCCCCGGCGTCTCCCGCCCGGAGGTTCCCGGGGCGCACCCCTCCTAACGTGAACATAGGCTGCTGGAGCAGGGGCATGGGCAAACCGGGTTTCCCCACGCCCCCGCCCCGGGAAGGCGAGGGCGCAGCCCTTGCGCAGGGGGATGGGGAAACCCGGTTCCCCCATGCCCCCACCCGGTGGGAAGGTCTGGGAGGGCGCAGCCCCTGCCTGGAGGTGGGCCGGGGTAGGGGCGGGGTTGCCCCGCCCCTACGCTGCCGGCCCCGGGTTCCCCCGCCCGGCGGGAGAGTCCGGGCGGGCGCAGCCCTCCCAAGAAGTATGTTCATCTTGAACATCGCGCATGCGCGCCTCTGCAAGGTCCGATTGGGACGCCATAAACGGCAATCTAAAATCCAAAATCTACAATCAACAATGGTATCAGATAACGCTGTCTCCTAGCGGCGCGCGGCTTTGCCGCGCAGGCAACCTATGGACAAACCAATGCCAATCCTACGCGCTCTGCTGGCCGGCGTGCCCGTGCTGCGGGCCGATGGGCCCCTCGATATCCCCATCACCGGGGTGGTCTATGACTCGCGCACCGTCGAACCCGGCGCGCTGTTCGTGGCGATCAAGGGCCAGCATACCGACGGGCATGCCTACGTGGAGCAGGCCGTCGCGCGGGGCGCGCGCGCGGTGCTCGTCGACGCGCGGCAGTGGGGCCATGCCCCGGCGCCCGAAGCGGCGACCCTGGTGGTGGCCATTGATAGCCGGGTCGCCCTGGCGCCCCTCGCCGCCGCCTTCTACGACTACCCGGCGCTGCGCCTGCGCGCCATCGGCGTGACCGGCACGAAGGGCAAAAGCACCACAACCGATCTGATCAGTCAGGTCCTCGATGCCTGCGGTCATCGCACCGGGTTGATCAGCACTGTGGATTTCAAGGTGGGCCCGCGGCGCTGGGCCAACGCTACCCGCCAGAGCACCCCCGAGGCCCCCGAGGTGCAGGCCCTCCTGGCGGCGATGGTCGCCGATGGCTGCGACGTCGCGGTGATCGAAGCGACCTCGCACGCCCTCTCGGCGCGTTGGAACCGGCTCGGCGGTTGTCTCTTCGATGTGGCGGTGTTCCTCAACCTTGGTCACGAGCATCTCGATTATCACGGCACCCTGGAGCAGTATCGAGCCGATAAAGCGCGTCTCTTCGAAATGCTGGGTGAACGCACGCCCGCGGGGCGGCGCAAGGGCGAAGCCTGGGCGATTGTCAACGCCGACGATCCGCACCACCAGGCCTTCCTCCGCGCGGCGCCGGCGGCGGCCCGGCAGTTGCGCTTCGGCATGGGTCCCAACGCCGATGTGCGCGCCCGTGAGGTGGTAGCCAGCCCATCCGGCGCGGAACTTACGGTTGACACGCCCTGGGGCAGCGCGCGCCTGCGCCTGGGCCTGCCCGGGGCCTTCAATGTCTCCAATGCCCTGGCGGCCCTCAGCGTGGCCCTGAGCCAGGGCGCGCCCCTCGAGGGGGCCGTCGCCGCCCTCGGCGCCGCCCGCGGGCCACGCGGCAGGATGGAGCCGGTGCTCATGGGGCAGCCGTTCGAGGTGATTGTGGACTACGCCCACAACCCCGAGTCGTTTGAACAGGTGTTGAGCATGCTGCGGCCCCTGGCCCGAGGACGGATCATCGCCGTCTTCGGCAGCGCCGGCGAACGCGATGTGGCCAAGCGCGCCATCCAGGGCGAGATCGCCGGACGCTACTGCGATCTGCTGGTGCTGACCGATGAGGATCCCCGCGGCGAGGACCCCCTGGCCATCATTGCCCAGATCGCCGCCGGCGCCGAACGGGCCGGCCGTCGCGCCGGGCAGGATTATCAGATTATCCCCGACCGAAGCGCGGCCATTGCGGCGGCCATAGCGGCCGCCCGCCCCGGCGATCTCGTGCTGTTGCTCGGTAAGGGCCACGAGGGTAGCATCATCTACGCCGATCACACCCGCCCCTGGGACGAAGCCGCCGAGGCCCGGCGCGCCCTGCAAGCCCTGGGATATAATGGTGATTGAGAAATTCATCCGCTATGCCGGGCTGGCCGTGGGGCTGAAGCCCTCGGCTACGGGATGCGAAGCCCGCCTGCGCGGGCTAGAGCGGATGATGTATTCAAAGACCATTACAGCGCCTGCCGGCGGCGCTTGAGGGTGCTCCGGGCAAACCGGGCTTTCTCCCCCCTGCGCAAGACGGTCATGTGCATAGCGCACAACGCCACGATGAACATAGCCTGGGAGCGTGGGCGGCCCGCCCGCGTCGCATCTCCTGGGTCAAGCGTTTTCGGCCAGGGTTCAGGGATGAACCGCGCAGCGGGAAGCGTACCCGTCGTGATCAAGGTCGTGACGATGACGATCACCCCGCGCCGAAAGCAACTCAGCAGGCGGGGACGGGTGCGTGGGGACGGATGCACGGGTGCGGCAGGGAGTACCGCGATCATACTGGCTGGGCCATCGGCTTCGGCACAGCCGCCGACACTGACGACCCACAGCGTGGCGACGGCGATCACCAACCATAGCCGGGTGGCCCGCGCCGGATCGGTCATCTTGGTTTGTTCCCAGTGCCATCCTCCCCGTTTCACTTCCTTGAAGCCACATTCAATGATGGGACGGAGCCCGTACCAGGCCACATCCGCCTGTTCGGGGGCCAGATCGGTCAGGATCAGCCAGGGGTCGGTATGGCCGTCATCCCAGCGGGCCAGTAACGTGCACGCGAGGTGCGACTCGGGGCTGGAAAAACAGGTCACCCGACCACTCCATCCCGGTTTCCCCTGCTGCACGGCCTGGGCCAGTGGACGAAAGGTGGCTGCGCCCTCCGGACGATAGTTTCCCCCCACATTGATACGCAGAAAGGGGTGCCAGCCCAGCGCCTGGATGTGGTGGTACCGCCATTGCGCATACAACCCGCGATCCGCCATCACGATGACCGTCCATCCCGTGGGTACTCCCGGCTGGATGAGCGTGAACAGCCGTTCCCAGTGAGGCCGCCACGCCCCTTTCGTGGTTGCCGGTAGCACGACCCAGGCAATCGGGATAGCACAGCCCCGATAGATCAGGCTGATCGCCAGCACGGTGAAGCGTTGGCCCAACGTACTCGCATCCATGGCGAGAGCCACCCGCGATTCCGTGGGGGGCCACCAGGCCAGCACCCAGCGCAGGAGCGGCACAAAACATGTGCTCACATCGAGCGCCTGACGCTTGACGCCGCGTTTGGCCCCGGCTTTGTGCGCGGCCTCGTAGCACCACTCCCGCAACTGCTGGCGCACCGTCGCTTCCTCGCGTCCGACCAGCGGCGCAATCGCTGCCACGACACTGGTGATACCGCAACGTTGTGCCAGCACCATCCCAAAACTCCACAGGGCCAGAACGTATGCCTGCGGTTTCGAGAGGTGCGGCATCTGCCTTGACACGGTCTCCTGCCATTGCGATAATCCGTCCGAGCGAGTCATGCCGTTCTCCTGGTGCGTGGATCGGTAAATACCCACATACTACCAGGAAACGGCTGGCTCGCTTCTCAACAGTTGACACACCCCCATGTCCCGTGCCAAAAAACCTACCCATGAGAGCTCCCTGACCCTCCCCCCGCTGGAGGAGGGAACCCGGCGCCTCCCCCCAGCGGGGGGAGGCTGGGAGGGAGGGCGCAGCCCTCCCAGACCCTCCCACCGGGTGGGGGGGTGGGGAAACCCGGTTTCCCCACCCCCCCCTCGCCAGGGGCTTATGTTCACGTTAGGAACCACAACAATGCGCGCAGTCAGCGCCCCGAACCGCGCCCGCAGCCGGCCAGGCGGCTCCACTCGCTGGCGCATGTTCAGCCTGGCCCTTCCCGCCGTCGGCGAGCAACTGCTTAACACCATGGTCGGCCTGGCCGATGTGTTTCTGGTGGGTAATCTGGCCCCGGCAACCTCGCGGGCGCTCGGCTATGACAGCGCCGCCGCGCTGACGGCGGTGGGTCTGGGCAACCAGTTTTCCTGGATCATGATGGTGCTGTTCATGGCCGTCGGCATCGGCGCCACGGCCCTGGTGGCCCGCGCCGTGGGCGCCCGCGACGCGGCCAGCCTGGGGCGCATCGTGCGCCAGGTTGCGCTGCTGGGCACCGTGGTCGGCGTAACGGCCACCGCCCTGGGTTTGCTGGGCGCCGGGCCGTTTCTGGCCCTGCTCAATGCCCCCCAGGAGACCCGCGCCATCGGCGCAGCCTACATCCGCATTACCGCGCTGACCTTCCTGCCCACCGCCTTGCTCCTGGCAATCACCGCCTGCCTGCGCGGCGCGGGCGACACCCGTACGCCCCTGCTGCTGATGCTGGTGGTGAATACGGTCAACGTCGCTGTCACCTGGCTGCTGGTGAACGGGCAACTGGGCCTGCCCGCCCTGGGCGTGACGGGCGCGGCGCTTGGCACGACCCTGGCCCGCGGGCTGGGTGGGCTTACCGCCGTGGCGCTGATGCTGCGGGGCCACGCTGGCCTGCGCCTGGTCCTCGACTGGCGGCCCGATCCGGAGATGCTCGGGCGCCTGGTGCGGGTCGGCTTGCCGACCGCGGGCGAGCAGTTCGTCTTTCAGGCGGCGCTGTTGATCTTCGTGCGCTTCGTGACCGATCTGGGGGCCACTGTCTACGCTGCCCACAACATCACGATCACCATCGAGTCGCTCTCGTTTCTCCCTGGTATGGGCTATGCCGCCGCCACCGGGGCGCTGGTGGGGCAGGCCCTGGGCGCGCGCCGGCCCGATGAGGCCGGGCGCAGCGCCTACGAGGGCCTGTTCCAGGGCGGTTTGCTGATGAGCGTGCTGGGCGGATTCATGGTACTCTTCCCCGCGCAACTGGTGGCGTTGTTCACCAACGACCCCTTGATCGTTGCGGCGGCCACCCCCCCGCTGCGCGCCGCCGGTCTGGTGCAGCCGGCGCTGGCGGTGAGCTTCATCCTGCTCGGCGCGCTGCGGGGCGCGGGCGATACCCGCTGGCCCCTCTACAGTCGCCTGCTCACCACCTGGGTGGTGCGCCTGCCCCTTACCGTCGTGGTGGTGGGCTGGCTCGGCGGCGGCTTGCCCGGCGTGTGGCTGGCGATGTGCACCGACTTCACCCTGCAGGCGATCATGGTCCTGTGGCGGTTCAACTCGGGGAAGTGGCGGCAGATCGAGCTATGATTGACCTGGCCCCGCGCAATCCCTACGCCCTCGAACTGGCAACCCCGCTGCTGGCCGCGGCGGGGAGCCTGGGCTACGGCGTCGAGGTGGCGCGGCAACTCCGGCTCGCGCAGCGCGACGGCGGCCATGGCCTGGGCGCGCTGATCACCCGCAGCACCAGCCTGCGCCCCCGGCGCGCCCACCCGCCCCCCGCGCTGATCGAAACCCCGGCTGGCCTGCTCTATGCCGGCGGCGCCCCGAACCCCGGCCTGGGCGCCGTGCGCCGGCGCTTCGCGCCCATCTGGGCCGCCTGGGAGACGCCGGTGATCCTCAGCCTCGCCGCCGCCGATGCGACCGAACTCGCCGCGCTGCTGGCGGAACTGGAACTGGTCGAGGGCGTGCGGGGCGTCGAACTGCCGCTCTCAACCTTCGGGGCCACCGAAGCGGCGGCGGCGGCGCGCCTGGTCGCGGCGGCCCGCGCGGCCACGCCCCTGCCGCTGCTTGTGAAACTGCCCGTCTACGCGGAGGGCCTGGCGGAACTGGCCGCGGCCGCCGCCGCTGCCGGCGCCGACGCGCTCAACCTGAGCGATGGCCTGCCCGGCGCCGCCAGCGTGGCCGGACGGCGCATCGAGGGGCGCCTCTGCGGGCCCGCCCTGCGGCCCCTGGGGCTGCGGGCCGTGGCCCACCTGGCCGGGAGGGTGGACGTGCCGCTGATCGGCGGCGGCGGAGTGATGCGCGCCGCCGATGCCCGCGCCCTCCTCGACGCCGGGGCCGCCGCCGTGGCCCTGGGCAGCGCCCTGCTCGCCGACCTGCGCGCGGCCGGGCGGATGCTGGCCGGGCTGGCGCCCGGCGCCGCGGCGCCCGGCGGCTCATGATTATTGAGTAGTAATCCGCTCAACATCGTCCCCTGGAGCAGGGTGTGGGGAAACCGGGTTTCCCCACACCCCCACCCGCGGGAGGGTCTGGGAGGGCGCAGCCCTCAAGCGGGGGTATGGGGAAACCCATACCCCCGCCTGGTGGGAGGGTTGGGGCGGGCGAAGCCCTCCTGAGAACAACTTTTTTACATCTCGCCTCGACATCGGACTACAGGGAGGTGTGGAGGGCCAGACTCCTCCACACCTCCCCGCTAGACCGTCAGGCGTAAACTGCAGGTTTTGAAACATGCCCACACGCCGGTTGTGTGAGGAAAGGGTGTCAGTTGAACGTCGAGGAAGGTTGGCGCGATGACACAGAATGTGTGTCAATCGCTGCTGGTCGGGGAACTGCTGCCACTTCGAGGCACGCTCACGGCGTCCGGGGGCGCAAATCGCACGTTTAGCGCATCCTTGAGGTTTAATACACCACCCACCATGACGGCAATATACCCCAGGACGACCCCCCACAGTCCGTACTGAGTGCTGAGCTTTATCATGTCTGGCTTTATCATATCCGAGCCTTCCGGGAGCGCTTGGGTCGCTGCATTTTGCCCGCCGATGAGCGTGAGCAAAGCCAATAAAGGAAGCGCTCCCAGGCCGATCAGTCCCCATCCGTCGATCTTTGTCACGGATCCTCGCCGCAAGGCCAGATACCCCAGCGCCAGAACCCCAACGCCTGCAAGGATCACCAGAAACAAGAGTGGCCGACCGGGAATGTCGGTCACTTTTTGGCCCATCAACTCCAGGGTTGTGCCGGCAGCGAGTTCCCATCCACTGAGCGAATCGATCGGCTGGTTACCGCAGGACACGAGAACCCAGGGCAAAAAGAAACAGACCATAGCGATTGCGGCTGCGGGTGAAGCGACCTTGTGCCCATTCGGCAGAGCGTTCAATTTTTTCCGGTCCATAATTGCAGTCCTCCTTACGTAATGGTTGCGCGGCCTTTTGCGGGCCGTGCGGGAGAGGTCGGCCATTTCCCAACGACAACCTGGGCGGACCACCGCTGATGACCGTTCGAGCATGAGCAACACGACGCTCACTTTCGTGTCACCCATGCTAACCTCAGCCGCATCGCCGAGTAGTGACTCAACACGAACCAGGCCAATCTTAGGCCAGTAGATATATTGTTTTCAATAGTTCTTTTTTCCTGATCAAGAGAGGGATGCAAAGGACACCCTATCCCCCCCCTACTTCCTAACCTGACCCATGCGGTAATCCCGATGACCATGGCAGAGAACAGCAGCGCCTGGCATACAAGGGTCACTCCAGCCACCCCTGGCACCAACACCTGCGCCAGCGGTCGTGCCTTGCGTCACACCCCCTCGTCACACGCGGCTTGACACTCCAAAAAAATGCGTGTTATACTCACAGTGCTTTCAATACAACAAGGTGATGAAACCGCAACCATGGCCGAACGCAAAGAGCAGGGGTCAACGCGCCACAACATTCTGCACCTCATCCGCCGCCACGGCGAAATGACGGCGCAGGAGATCAGCGATGTGCTGGGTATCGGCGCAGTGGGGGTGCGGCAACACCTGGCCCTGCTCGAGCGCGATGGTCAGGTTCAGGTCGTCGGCGTGCGGCGAAATGTCGGCCGTCCTTCCCATCTCTACGCCCTCACCGCCGAGGCGGAGGCGTGTTTTCCGAAAGGCTACGATCGCCTGGCCCTCGACCTGGTAACCTACCTGGAAGACATCGGCGGTTCCGCCGCGATTGAGCAGGTGCTCACCCGCCGTCGCGAGGCGTTGATCCAGGAGTTCATGCCGCGCCTGGCCGGCAAGGATCGCGCGGCCCAGGTGGCGGCCCTGGCCGAACTTCTGGTCGCGCAGGGGTACATGTGCGAGTGGGAACAGCACGAAGACGGCTCGTTCACCCTCACGGAGTACAACTGCCCGGTGGATTGCGTCGCCCGCCGGCATCCCCAGTTCTGCGCTCAGGAACTGCGCCTCTACGAAGACTTGCTCGGAACGCCCATCGCTCGCGAGGGCACCATCGCCGCCGGCGCCCACTGCTGCCGGTACCACATTCCGGCCTGAGGTCTGGTTCGTTTACAATCGGCCTCGTCGCTGAGGCCCGCAGGAATGAGGGAGGGGCCGCCGGCCCCTTGTTTCATGTCACGCGCTGATGAGTTTTCAGCGTTACATCCGGTATAGCCCGCGCAGGCGGGCTTTGCCCCGTATAGCCGAGGGCTTCAGCCCCACGGCCAGTTCGGCGTACCGGATTCATTTCTCAAGACCCATGAGCGAAAGAGGAGGTCTCCGATGCCGTTCGAACTCCCGCCGCTTCCGTATGCCTACAACGCCCTTGAGCCTCATATTGATGAGGCGACCATGCATTACCACCACGACAACCACCACCAGACCTACGTGACCAATCTGAATAACGCGATCGCCAAACATCTTGAACTGAAGGACAAGGGGCTGGAGGAACTGCTCAGCAATCTCGACGCCGTTCCCGAGGACATTCGCGCCGCCGTGCGCAACAATGGCGGCGGTCACTGGAACCATACCTTTTTCTGGGAGATTATGACCCCCGGTGGCAGCAGTGAACCGACCGGCACTCTCGCTGCCGCGATTATCAGCGATTTTGGCAGCTTCGCCGCGTTCCAGGAGCAGTTCAAGGCGGCCGCCCTCGGGCGTTTTGGCTCCGGCTGGGCCTGGCTCGTCGCCGACAAGAATGGCGCCCTGAGCATCACCAGCACCCCCAACCAGGATAACCCGCTCATGGAGGGCAAAACTGCCATCCTCGGCGTGGATGTCTGGGAGCACGCCTACTACCTGAAGTACCAGTACCGCCGCGCTGCCTACATCGACGCCTGGTGGAACACCGTCAACTGGGATAAGGTCGCCGAACGCTACGCCGCCGCCAGAGCGTAACATGGAAGGCCATGCCCTCGCGGTGCGTGCGTGTTCACATGTCTCCTGGGAGCGCGGGTATCTTGCTCTTATAGACGCGACGAGGGCGGGGCGCCCTCGCTCCCAGGCAAGCGTGAACGGTTACCGCGGCGCCTGCGCCCGAGGGCTGGCGCGGGCAGTGCCCTCACCAGCGTGCCCGAGGTTCTGGGAGGGCCTGGCCCTCCCAATTCTTTCCCCGCTACCCCAACCGGATCCGCGGATTCAACAAGGCGTACAGCACGTCCGCGGCCAGGTTCGCCAGCGCGAAGATCAGCACCGTGATCATGCTCACCGCCTGCAGCAAGGGCAGGTCGCGCCGGTCAATCGCGAAGGTCAACAGGCGCCCCACCCCGGGGTAGTTGAAGACGTTCTCGACCACGATCAGCCCGCTGATCAGCCACCCCAGGCTGATCGCTACCACCGTGACGGTCGGCAACAGGGCGTTCCGCAAGACGTGGCGGACGATCACCGCCCGGCGCGGCAGGCCCTTCAATGCCGCCGTCCGCACATAATCCTGTCGCAGTTCCTCGATCACCCCGGCCCGCGTCAGACGAATGATGTAGGCCAGCAGCACCAGCGTCGCTGTCAACGCCGGCAGGATCAACTGCGGCAACGCGGCGATAAAATCGCTGCCCGGGGCAATCGAAGAGTTTGCCGGCAACCAGCGCAACCGGAAGGCGAACACGTCAATCAGCACCAGTCCGGTGACAAACTCCGGCAACCCGACCACCGCCAGCGCGCCGATGCTGATCGCCTGGTCCGCCGGGCGCTCCTCACGCAGCCCGGCGATGACCCCCAGGGCCACCGCCAGCGGTACGGCGATCAGCAGCGTCAGACCGGCCAGCATCAACGAGTTGCCCAGGCGCTCCAGCACCACCTCGCGGATGGGCAGGCGCGTGCTGTAGGAGCGCCCCCAGTCGCCGCGGATGAAGTCGCCCAGCCAGTCAACATACTGCACCACCGCCGGGCGATTGAGCCCCAGTTCCTCGCGCAGCGCCTGCAGGGCCTGCTCGCTGGCCTCGCGCCCCAGGATCACCCGTGCCACGTCACCCGGCAGCAGTCGGGTGATCACGAAGATCAGCGCCGAGGTGAACAGTAGCGTCAGCGCCAGAAAGCCTAGACGACGTAAGATGTAGCGTGTCATGATTGCTTGTTAGAGCAGGGGTATGGGGAAACCGGGTTTCCGCTTCCCCTCACCCGGTGGGAGGGTCTGGAAGGGCGCAGCCCCCACGCGGATGCGGGCCGGTAGTACCCCAGGTATGAACAGTTACCCTGATCCTTGCATCGTGCTGAGATCCTCCAGGGGTATATGGCACCTGATGCGATGGCCGTTGCCGGCATCGCGCCAGGGCGGTTCCTCCTGCGCGCAGATCGGCCCGAGCGCGCGCGGGCAACGGGTGTGGAAACGGCAACCTGAAGGCATGGCGCTCGGCGCGGGGATCTCGCCCTCCAGCGCGATCGGCGCCCGCGGCGGGTCGGGCGGCAGAGTGGGCAGCGCCGAGAGCAGCGCCTCGGTGTAGGGGTGCAGCGGCGGCCGCAACACTGCCTCGACCGGCCCCTCCTCCAGCACCTGCCCCAGATAGACCACCGCGACATCGTCGGCCAGGTAGCTCACCACCCCCAGGTCATGGGTGATAAAGAGGTACGTCGTGCCATGGCGGCGCCGCAACTCGCTCAGCAGGTTGAGCACCGCCGCCTGCACCGAGACGTCGAGCGCCGACACCGCCTCATCGAGCAGCACCAGGTCCGGCTCGGCGGCGAAGGCGCGGGCAATCGCCACGCGCTGCCGTTCACCGCCGCTCAACTGCCCCGGGTACCGCGCGGCGTAGCCGGGGTCGAGTTTCACCGCATCGAGCAGCCGGGCCACGCGCCGGTCGGCCTCGGCCCGCGTCAGGCGCCCCAGCCGCATCAACGGGCGCCGCAGCGCCTCGCCGACCGTCAGATAGGGGTTCAAGGCTTCCTGCGGGTTCTGAAAGACCATCTGGATGCGCCGCAGCACCGCGGGGGCGCGTTGCTCCAACCCCGGCGCCAGGGGTACGTCCACCAGGCTGATCGCTCCGCCGGTGCGCTCCTCCAACCCCACCACGCAACGGGCCAGGGTGGTCTTGCCGCTGCCGCTCTCGCCGACCACCCCGAGCGTGCGCCCGCGGCCCAGCCGGAGATCAACCTCGTCCACTGCCCGCACTGCCCGCGGCGGACGGCGCGCCAGCCGCTCGGCCAGGCTGCGTCGCAGCGGAAACACTTTCTCGACTCCGCTGAGGGAGAGCACCGGCTCGGCGGCGGAGGGCATGGTTTCCGATGGCGGGACCGCGCCGTCTTCCCCGGCGCCGGCCAGCGCCCCGCGCTCCACCTCGCGCCAGCGGAAGCAACGCACCTGCCGATCCGGCGCCGGCGCCTCCAGTGGCGGGCGCTCGGCGCGGCAGCGATCCAGCGCCAGCGGGCACCGCGGGTGAAACACGCACCCGCGGGGCAGGCTATCGAGGCGCGGAATGGCCCCCGGGATGGGGCGCAGCGGGCGCAGCGTATGGCGCATGCCCGGACGGGGCAGGCTGTCAATCAGCCCGGCGGTGTAGGGGTGCAGCGGCGTGGCAAACAGCGTCGCGGTGGGCCCCGTCTCGACCAGTTCGCCGGCGTAGAGCACGGCTGCCCGGTCGCACATCCGCGCCACAATGCCCAGGTTATGCGAAATGAACAACGTCGCCCGTTCGCCCGACCTGTTCGTCACCTCGGCGAGCAGGGCGAGAATCGCGGCTTCGGTGGTCACATCCAGGCTGGTCGTCGGCTCATCGAGAATGAGCAAGGCCGGATCGCCGTGCAGGGCCATGGCGATCAGCGCGCGCTGCTGCATACCCCCGCTCAACTCGTGGGGGTAGCCCCGCGCCACCCGCTCTGGATCGGCCAGGCGAACGAGTCGCAGCAGGTCCAGAGCCTGGCGGCGCGCCTCGGCGGGCGTGAGCGACCCTTCGGCGCCCTGGAGGATGGCCTCGGCCACCTGATCCCCGACGCGCAGCGAAGGATTGAGCGCCGCCAGGGGGTTCTGCGGCACCAGGCGCACGTCGCGCGCCCAGACGGCGCGCAGCGCGCCCGGCGACAGCGTGGCCAGATCGACGCCCCGAAGGCGCACCGCGCCCGCGCGGATCGCCCCGCCGGCGCCGAGAAAGCGCAGCGTCGCCAGCGCCAGGGTGCTCTTGCCGCTGCCACTCTCCCCGACCACCCCCAGGCGCTCGCCAGGGGCCACCCGCAGAGTCACGTCGCGCACCGCGTCGCGCCACCCATCGGCGCCACGGTAACCGACGGTCAGATTGTCAATCTCCAGGACGGACACGCCTCGCACCGTTTTCTGTGACTGTGGAGGGGTGCGGGGAGGCGCAGCCTCCCCGCGCCTCTCCCTACTGCTGCAAGGCCCGCCGCAGGCCATCGGCGAGCAGGTTGATCCCGACAACCAGCAGGGCAATGGCCCCCGCGGGAAAGTAGAGCGACCAGGGGGCCAGGGCCACATCGTTCCGCGCCTCCAGCACCATCAGGCCCCAGTCGGGGGCCGGCGGCTGCACCCCCACCCCCAGGAACCCCAGCGACGCCACCAGAAAGATCGCGTACGAGAAGCGCAGCGCCGCCTCCACGGTCAGGGCCGGCAGCACCGAAGGCAGGATCTCCCGCCCGAGGATGTAGCCCAGCGTCTCGCCGCGCATGCGCGCCGCCTCGATGAAACCACGCGGCTTGACCGCCAGCACCACGCTCCGCACCACCCGCGCCACGATCGGCGTGTAGACCAGCACGATCACCAGCAGCACACTCTGGCGCGAGGGGCCGACCGTGCCCAGCAGCATCAGCGCCAGCAGCAAGGCGGGAATGGCCAGCAAGCCGTCGAAAGAGCGGAAGGTCAGTTCCTCGACCCAGCCGCCGCGGTAGGCCGTCACCAGCCCCACGCCTGTTCCCAGCGTCACGGCCACCAGCGTGCCGGCGCCCGCCAGGGCAAAAATATCGCGTGTGCCCAGCACCACCCGGCTGAACACATCGCGGCCCAGCCGGTCGGTGCCGAAGAAGTGCTCGCGCGACGGGGGCAACCAGCGCGCGCCGGGAAGCTGGTCGGTGGCGCGGTAGGGAGCGATTAGCGGGCCAAACAGGGCCAGCGCCACGAAGAGGAAGACAATCGTCGCCCCGAGCGCCGATGTCGGGCGCCCCCAGATCGCTCGCAGCGCCCCGCGCCACGCGCCGGGCGCGCCGCCGGTGACCACTCTGTCCCCAATGCCGCGTTCAACCGAGTCAAGAGCCATGGTTGTTCGAGGATCTGTCTATGTGAGAGGAGGTAGATCTACGATCATTTCCCTCCACACCTCCACACCTCCACACCTCCACACCTCCACGCTCCCCTACCCTGCGGCGCGGATCGCCGCCAGGTCGGTGCGACCGGGGAAGGGACGCAACTCGAACCCCTCGAAGCCATTGCGAATGGCCCCCAGGGCGGCGAAGAAGTAGGGCACGATGATCGGGCCGCGCTCGATCAGAATGCGCTGGATCTCCCGGTAAGCCGCGACGCGCTCCGCCTCGTCGAGGGTCGAGCCGGCTCTGGCCGCCAGTTCGTCGAACTCGGCATCGGAGAAGTGGCTCTCGTTCCACTTGGCCCCGCTTACCAGCATCACATCCAGGTAGAACTGCGGCACGGGCCGCGAGCCCCAGCCGGTGATGCCCAGATCGACCTCCAGCCAGCCATTCTCGCCGTAGTACACGCTCTCCGGTTCGACGATCACGTTCACATCAATGCCCGCCTCGGCCCACTGTTCCTTCAGCACCACGGCCAGGTCGGGCCGGTCGCCCGAATCGGGCACGTGCAGGTCGAGCTTCAGCCCGTCGGCATAGCCGGCCTGAGCGAGCAAGTCACGGGCGCGGGCGGGATCGCGGGGCGGGATGGGCGTCTCTTCGCTGTAGTAGGCCGCGAAGAGCGGGCCGATGGGGCTATCGCGGCCCACGGCGCCCAGACCCAGCGTCACCGTCTCGAAGATCGCCTGGCGGTCGGTGGCCAGTTTCAGCGCCTGGATCACCTCGGGCTTATTGCCCGGCTCGCGATCGGAGCGCAGCCGCACCAGGTCGAAGCCATTGGTCGGCGTCTGCACCGCCGTCAGGCCCGGCTCGCGCCGCAGGGTCTCGAAGAGCGGCGTCGGCATACGCATGGCAATGTCCACCTGCCCGCCGCGCAGGGCGTCAACCGCGGCGGCCTGGTCGGCGAAGAAAATCAGTTCCAGATTGGCCACGCCGGGTTTGCCGGGAACGAAGTACTTCTCGTTGGCCACCAGGGTCATGCGATTCTCCGGCCGGTACTCCGCCACCTTGAAGGGACCGGTGCCGTTGAAGGTGGTCGCCGGGTCGGTCGTTTCGGCCTTGAGCACCAGGGCGCGGTTATCGCTGAGGTCGTAGAGGAAGAAGGGGTTGGGCTCCGACAGGGTGAACACCACCGTGCCATCACCGTCAGCCTCCACCGCGGCGACGCCGGCGTAGAGGTCGGCAGTGGGCAACTGCAACCCCGGATCGCGCAGGCGGTTGAAGGTCCAGGCCACATCAGCGGCGGTGAGCGGGCTGCCATCGTGAAACACCGCCCCCTCGGCCAGGCGCAGGGTGTAGGTCAGGCCATCGTCGCTCACCTGCCATTCGCGGGCCAGGCCCGGAACGATCTCGTTCCGGGCGTTGATATCCACCAGATAGTCATAGATCGAGCGGAGAATCAGGATCTCCGCATCGGAGGAAGCCAGGGCCGGGTCGAGTTGCACGGGGATCTCGGTGGCAACGCGGAGGGTGGTGGCCCCACCGGCGGGCGTGGAGGCGGTGGAGGCAGCGGTTGCCGGCGCGGTTGTCGGCGCCGGGGTGGCGGCGCCGCCACAGGCAGCCAGGGCGGCCGCCCCGGCGGAGAGGCCCAGGGCGCTCATCAGCCGCATAAACTCGCGGCGACTGAGCCTGCCGGCGAACACGTCACGGCGCGCAGCCTCAAGCATCCGATCATCAGCATCGCGCATGGGCATAGGGGTCTCCTGAGGAGGCTTGCAAGGAGCGGCTCGCGGAAGGTGACGGGTGAAGGGGGGCGAGCACCGTGGGAGGATCCAGCGACAGCGTGCAACGGGCGCCCTGTGAGCCGGGGAAGGAACGCGGCGCCCCTACCAGCCCCAGGTGCCGGGGCCGCCCTTGAACGGACCGACAATATCCGAGGTGATCCAGCCGCCGTAAAAGCCCCCTGGCTGCGGCGTCACCAGTTCATCATCAACGTAGCATGCGTCCATCAACGCCGGATAAAACGCCACTGCGTCGCGGATGGCCTCATAGCCAGGAGCAGGATCGGGATAGTGCCAGGCGGCGTGTTCAGCGCGGCGCCCTCCGGCGGTCAGCGAATAGTAGTGCGCCTGGCCCTTGAACTCGCAGAACGTCCGCCGCCCGGTTGGCGTCAGGTACTCCATCTGAATATCGGCGGGCGGGATATAGTAGACCGGCGGATGGCTCGTTTCCAGCACCCGGAAACCACGGCGCGAATCGGCGATCAAGACCCCCCCGAAGACCACCCGCAGGCGGCGCGTGGTCGGCTCGACCCGCGGGGGGCGGGGATAGTCCCAGACCGACTCTTGACCGGGACCGGGTGGAACACGATGGGTCATGGGCAATGTACTTCCTGGTAAACGGGGCGGGGTGAGGGTCAGCCAGCACATGCCAGCATCATCGAACCCCTCGACGCCTCTGCGCGCCGTCCGCCCCTGATCGGGTTTTGTTCCATTGCTTCACTATACCACAGGATAGCGCCCGTGCCACGCCTATGCATCTGATCGCGGCGCAACTCAGGGCCGGCGCGAACGGTATGGATGATGACGGCACCGGCTTATGCGCAGCCCGCCTCTCACCCCGGGGTGTGGGGCCTGCCCCAGAGACGTTGCACAGGCCCTGACCGCTAAGGCTACGTCAACGTCGTCCGCCCGGCGACTGAAGCCGCGGGCTTCGCATTCCGTAGCCGAGGGATTATGGTCTTTGCATCCATCATCCGCTCGAGGCCGCGCCGGCGGCCTTCGCATTCCGTAGCCGAGGGCGTATGGTCTTTGCATCCATCATCCGCTCGAGGCCGCGCTGGCGGCCTTCGCATCCCCTAGCCGAGGGCGTATGGTCTTTGCATCCATCATCCGCTCGAGGCCGCGCTGGCGGCCTTCGCATCCCCTAGCCGAGGGCTTCAGCCCCACGGCCAGCCCGGCATAGCGGATGAATTTCTCAAAGACCATGACGCCCATGGCGCGGACGATCAACCGGACGTTGACGTAGCCTTACCTGACCGCGAACAGCCCTTGCGCGATGCGCACGCGCGTGCTATAATAGCACGGACGTGCCACATCGGTTGCGCTGCAGGGGCGCTATCCACTATAATACGAGTAGTTTTGAGGAGCACACACGTGAGCACGAATAACGGAGGAGCGCCCGCGATGGCCATCTCGCCGGAGAAGGAGAAGGCCCTGGCCGCCGCAATCAGCCAGATCGACCGCAAGTTCGGCAAAGGCTCGATCATGAAAATGGGCGAGGCTGGCTCCCGGCTGGCCATCGAGGTCATCCCCACCGGATCGATTGCCCTGGACATCGCCCTCGGCGTCGGTGGGTTGCCGCGGGGCCGGGTGATCGAGATCTTCGGCCCGGAGAGCAGCGGCAAGACCACCCTGGCCCAGCACGTGATCGCCGAGGCCCAGAAGATGGGCGGTATCTGCGCCTTCATTGATGCCGAGCATGCCTTCGACCCGGTCTACGCCGAACGCTGCGGGGTGCAGATCGCCGATCTGCTCGTGTCGCAACCCGACACCGGCGAGCAGGCCCTGGAGATCTGCGAGACGCTGGTGCGCTCCAACGCGGTCGATGTCATCGTCATCGACTCGGTGGCGGCGCTGGTGCCGCGCGCCGAGATCGAGGGCGATATGGGTGACTCGCTGCCGGGGCTCCAGGCGCGCTTGATGAGCCAGGCTCTGCGTAAACTGTCCGGGGCGATCAATAAGAGCCGCACCTGCGTGATCTTTCTCAACCAGTTACGCATGAAGATCGGGGTCATGTTCGGCTCGCCCGAAACCACCACGGGCGGCCAGGCGCTCAAGTTCTACGCCTCGGTGCGCCTCGACATTCGCCGCATCGAGACGCTCAAATCGGGCCAGGAGGCCATCGGGGCCCGCGCGCGGGTCAAGGTGATCAAGAACAAAGTGGCGCCCCCCTTCCGCCAGGCTGAGTTCGATATTCTCGCCAATGAGGGCATCTCCCGCGAGGGCAATATCCTCGATATGGCGGTGGAACTGGGCATTATCCGCAAGAGCGGGGCCTGGTTCTACCTCGGCGAGGACCGCCTGGGCCAGGGGCGCGAGAATGTGCGCGAGTTCCTCAAGGAGAACAAAGAACTCGCCAATGAGATCGAGCAACTGATCCGCGAACGAACCCAGACCAACCCCACCGCGCTGCCCCTCGGCGCTCCCGATGACGATATCGCCGATGTCTTCGATGAGTAGCGTCGCGTCCGGAGCTCCTTCTGGTCCGCACGGGAGGGCGCAGCCCTCGAGCGGGGGTACGGGGAAACCAGGTTTCCCCATACCCTCACGTCTGAAATAGGGAGGGGCGCGCGGGGAAACCTGATGTTCCCATGATGCACTGCCAATGCCAGCCGGAACCATCACCGCCATCAGTGCCCAGACCCGCGATAGCCAGCGGGTCAATGTCTTTGTCGAAGGGCAGTTCGCTTTCGGCCTCAGTGTGGACACCCTGGCCCGCGAGGGGTTGTACGTCGGGCAGCGCCTCGATGAAGCTGACTGGGCGCGCCTGGAAGCCCTGGCCGAAACTGACCGCGCCCTGAGCGCCGCATTGCGTCTGCTCGCCGCGCGCCCGCGCTCCAGCGCCGAAATGCGCCAGCGTCTGCGCCGCAAGGGCTTCGGCCCCGTCGCCGTAGCCCGGGTTCTCGAACGCCTGCTTTCCTTCGGCATGCTCGATGACGCGGCCTTTAGCCGCTACCTGATCGAGAACCGCCAGACCTTTCGCCCCCGCGGCGCCCGCGCCCTGCGCGCGGAACTGCGCCACAAGGGGGTGGACCGCGGGACCATCGAGGCGGCTATGGCTGCCTATGGCGGCGATGCGGACGCAGAACAGGCCCGCGCCCTCGCCGTCGCCCGCGCCGCCCTCCCTCGTTATGCCCGCGTACCCGATCGCGCTACCTTCGATCGCCGCCTCGGTGGTTTGCTCCAACGCCGCGGCTTTCGTCTGAACACGATTCGCCCGATCCTTGCTATACTGTGGCATGAACATCACCCGCCATCTGATGAGCCATAACCGGGCGTTTGCTGTCCTGCCGCGCCCGATCGCACCCGGCGGGCGTCTGGAAGGTGAAGAGTTATGCCCGACGTTCAATTCCTCGGCCATGCCTGCGTGCGCATCCGCGGTCGCGATGGTATCATTGTGTGTGATCCCTACAGTCGCGCAATTGGCCTTGACCTCGGCCGCCCGACGGCCCATATCGTGACCGTGAGCCACGATCATCCTGATCATAACAACGTCGGCGGGGTCAGGCCGATGCGCGAGCGCCTGTTTGTGATCAACGGTCCCGGTGAGTATGAAGTGGGCGGCGTCCTGATTACCGGCGTCCGCACTTATCACGACAAAGTGAAAGGCGCTGAGCGCGGTCTGAACACGGTCTACACGATCCATCTCGACGATGTGGTCTTCTGCCACCTTGGCGATCTGGGCCACGAACTGAGCCAGGCGCACATTGAGGAGATTGGCAGTGTTGATGTGCTGTTCATCCCTGTCGGGGGCGGCGAGACGATCACCCCTGCCGAGGCCTGCAGCGTGATCGCCCAGCTCGAGCCGCACCTTGTCGTGCCTATCCACTTCGGCATGGGTCAACGCTCCTTCGAGTACGACCTGGCGCCTCTCGAACGCTTCATTCACGAGATGGGTCTGAAGGATGTCACACCCGAAGAGAAGTTGACCGTGACAGCCGCCAATCTGCCGGCGGAGGGTGAAGAGACGCGCGTGGTTGTGCTTCGCGCGATCAATGAGTGACATGTTGGTAAAAGCTCCGGCGGGGTGCGTTCATATGTAGTGATAGGTGTCCCTGGTCACTCGTGACCTCAACTCGCCGGACGCGTCCTTGATGCAGTACTCTCCCAGGAACCGCACACGGAACGGTGAGACGCTTCCAACGTCCAGTCTTACCGTCAGCGGCATGCTGAGCGGCTCAACCTTATGCACCCCTGGGTCCAATCGGATACGCACGTCTGTAGTGGGTCGGTACAACCCTCAAGTTGACCGACCCACTCATTTTTACGTCATTATCCCTGACGGGGTTCGTTCGCGATGACCGCAGGCCCGGCGTAAGACTATGGTTTTGTTGGGCAGCCTTGTGCGTCCTCGTTCGGGGGCGGCGCGGAGGGGTGCTCTCACGGCGAGCCGCTGCTTCCGCCCGCCACGGCGGGCTCCTCCCGGCTTCGTCGGGGCGCGCGCCCGCTGTGGGCGGAACGGCGGAGCGGGGAGGCGTAAACCTCCTCGCGCCCCTCCCCATGGCCCCTGGAGCGTGAACCATGGCGAGGGCCCGTTACGCACGACCACCCTCGCTGAGCGTGTGCCAGAAGCGGATCGAGGAGCCATAAGGAGTGTAAAGACAAGGAGCATCTGAAAAGATGGTTAAGTACATCTTTGTTACTGGTGGTGTGGTTTCTTCAGTCGGCAAAGGGATCAGCGTCGCCTCGATCGGCAGGCTGCTCAAGAGTCGCGGCCTGCGCGTCTCGGTACTGAAACTCGATCCCTATCTCAACGTCGATCCCGGAACCATGTCGCCCTATCAACACGGTGAGGTCTTCGTCACCGAAGATGGCGCCGAGACGGACCTCGATCTGGGTCACTACGAACGCTTCATCGACGAGAACCTGACCCGGTTGAGCAATGTCACCACTGGCCAGATCTATTCGGCGGTGATCGCCAAGGAGCGCCGGGGTGACTATCTGGGGGGCACCATCCAGGTGATCCCGCACATCACCGAAGAGATCAAGGCGCGGATCATCGCCGTGGGCCAGCAGAGCAACGCCGATGTGGTGATCGTTGAGGTCGGCGGCACCGTTGGCGATATCGAAAGCCTGCCCTTCCTGGAGGCTATCCGGCAGATGCGCAAGGACGTGGGACGTGACAATGTGCTCTATATCCACGTGACCCTCTTGCCCCACATTGCCTCCACCGGCGAACTGAAGACCAAGCCCACCCAGCATTCGGTCATGGCCCTGCGGAACGTTGGCATCACGGCCGATGTGATCATCTGTCGCGCCGATTTTGCTATCTCCGATGAACTGCGCGACAAGGTTGCCTTTTTCACCGATGTCGACTCGCGCGCCGTCATTCCGCTCCAGACGGTCGACTCGATCTACGATGTGCCTCTGGTGCTAGAAACGGCCGGGTTGGGTGATTACCTCTGCCGCCACCTCGGCTTGAAGACCCCGCCGCCCGATCTCAGCGCCTGGCAGGAACTGGTGCGCATGATCCGCCAGCCCAAGCGCGTGCTGCCGATCGCCCTGGTCGGGAAGTACGTTGAACTCAGAGATGCCTACATCAGCGTGATCGAAGCCCTGCGCCATGCCGGCCTGCACCAGGAACTTGACATTGATGTCCACTGGGTGTCTGCCGAACAGGTTGAGCGCGAAGGCCCCGATCGGCTCCTGAGTAAGGTCTACGGTATTGTCGTGCCGGGCGGCTTTGGGGACCGCGGCATCGAAGGCAAGATCCTCAGCGCCGACTACGCCCGGCGCACCGCCACGCCCTATCTGGGTCTGTGCCTGGGGATGCAGTGTGCCACGATCGCCTTCGCCCGCCACGTGCTCGGTACCCTCGATGTGAACAGCACGGAATTCGCTCCGCATTGCGCCCATCCGGTGATTGACCTGATGCCCGACCAGCGCGATGTGACCAACAAGGGCGGGACCATGCGCCTGGGCACGTACCCCTGCCGGCTCGTGCCGGGCACCCGCGCCCACGCCGCCTACGGGCAGGACCTGATCCACGAGCGCCACCGTCACCGCTTCGAGTTCAACAACCGCTACCGCGAGGTGCTGGAGGAGGCAGGCCTGGTGATCAGCGGTCTTTCACCGGATCAACGCCTGGTTGAGATTATCGAACTCCGCGAGCACCCCTGGTTCGTCGGCAGCCAGTTCCACCCGGAATTCCTGTCGCGCCCCAATCAGCCCCATCCGCTGTTCCGCGAGTTCATTGCTGCAGCCGCACGCACCCAGCGGGCCAGCGAACCGCAGCAGTTCCACCTGGTTGATGCGAACCACTCCGCGGCGATAGCGGCCTGGGCGCCTTTGGAACTCTCCTGAGCTGGTTGCTCCTGTTCAGGAGGTACGCGGTCGCCTTCCGGCAGGGAGGATTGGAGGGCCGCAGGCCCTCCACCAGCCGGTTGGTGCCCGCCCCTGTTTCCTCCACGGGAACCTTTCCATCCCCGTTGGTGAAAAACTTCTCGATTTGGCGTCAGAAAGCCACATCCGAGCGGCAAAGGTCTTGCGTCACCCTGAAAAGTGTTTATAATATGGGGGCAATGGGACGGCTTAGGCGAAGGCGATGGGCATAGCCACCCCGACACCCTTGGGCTCAAGGGCGAACCTGCTCGCAACCCTGGCACGGACCAATCACTGCGGCAAAGGACCTTCGGCAAGGAGTGGCGAGCGATGAGCTTCGCGGACAAGACCATTACGTGTCGGGATTGCGGGATGGACTTCGTGTTCACAGCGGGCGAGCAGGAGTTTTACGCCTCAAAGGGGTTTGTCAACGAACCGACGCGCTGCCCGTCGTGCCGTCAGGCCCGGAAGGCCGCCATGAACAACGGCGCCCCGCGGGAGGAACGCCCTCCCCGCCCCCCAATGGCTGCCGGCGGGGTGCGCGAGCGGGTCACCTACAAAACCACCTGCGCCAACTGCGGTCAGGAGACGACCGTGCCCTTTGTGCCCAGGGGCACCAAGCCGGTGTATTGCAGCGCCTGTTTCGATGAACTGCGGAACAGCAATCGCGGAGCGCGGTTCTAGGGAAATACCGAGGGGGGTGTGGCATTGCCACACCCCCCTCGCGTACCATCCGACATCACTCCAGATAATCCCGTAGATGCTGGCCCACATCGGGGCTGCGCAGGCGACGCAGGGCTTCGGCCTCGATCTGCCGGGCGCGCTCGCGGGTCATCCCCAGGGCGCGACCGACTTCCTCCAGCGTGCGCCGGCGCCCGTCCACCAACCCGTAGCGCAGGTCGATGATCCGGCGCTCCCGCTCGCTCAGGTGATCCAGGGCATTGGCCAGATCGCGGCGGAGCAGTTGCGTCGAGGCAAAGTCGGTGGGCGAGGGGATCTCCTCATCGGTGAGAAAATCCCCCAGGGTGTGCTCGCCTTCGTCGCCGACCGGCGTCTCGAGCGACACGGGCCGACGCGCGGCCTCCAGCACGCGCTGGATGCGGTCCACCGGCTGTCCCAGGGCAATGGCGATCTCCTCCGCCGTGGGTTGCCGCTCCAGCGACTGCGCCAGCCGCTCGGAGGCGCGCTTCACCTGCCCAACCGACTCGCTCATATGCACGGGCAGCCGGATGGTCCGGCCATGCTCGGCAATCGAGCGCGTCACGGCCTGGCGGATCCACCAGGTGGCGTAGGTGCTGAAGCGATTGCCCTTGCGGTAATCGAACTTCTCCACCGCGCGCATCAGGCCGATGTTGCCTTCCTGGATGAGATCCAGCAGCGACAGCCCACGCCCGACGTACTTCTTGGCGATGCTGACCACCAGGCGCAGATTGGCCTGGATCAGGTGACGCCGCGCGTCCTGGCCAAGTTGCACGTCCTGCTCCAGGGCGCGCCGCGCTTCTGGCGACAGATCCGTCGCCTTCAGACGCTCTTCGGCAAGATTGCCGCGCTCGATCCGCTCGGCCAGTTCCACCTCCTCGCTCGCCGTCAGCAGTGAAACACGGCCGATTTCCTGCAAATAGTGCTGCACAGGGTCGAGGGCCGGCTCAGTGCCACGGGACTGCTCGGCGGTCTCGTGGGTCAGGTCCTCAAGTTCTTCGATGATAGGTTCAACCTCGGGATCCTGCCCCAGAGCCTGTGCGTCAGTCAGTTCCCAGATGGATGTTGTCCGTTTGAGCATCGATCCGTGCTCCTCGCCTAGCGTAAAAAAAAGACACAAAAGAATTCCGCCCTTGCGGGCAGGCGTGGCATCTCCACAGCCATTCTTCACTTGCACTCAACGTATCGGGGTTAAGCGCGCGCGGGTTGTGTTGAGGGTGCGTTCCAGCGGCCATCATTCTGATGGCTGCGATGCCAAGTATAGTTGCGATATGACAACTTGTCAAGGGTTTTTTTACCGGTACGTGTTCACATTTCTCCTGGGAGCGCGGGCATCTTGCCCGCGGACACGCGACGGGGGCGAAACGCTCTCGCTCGCCGGCGCGTGGGTTACCCCAGGTGTGAACATGTACTTTTACCGACAAGCGTGCCGCGCCGGCCAGGGAACGCGCCCCTTCTTGAGGGAATGGTCTGCCGGATCGCAAACGCCACGCCTGCGATGGTCTTTGAGAAATTCATCCGGTATGCCGGGCTGGCCGTGGGGCTCAAGCCCTCGGCTACGGAATGCGAAGGCCGCCTGCGCGGGCTAGAGCGGATGATGTATTCAAAGACCATACGCCCTCGGCTACGGAATGCGAAGGCCACCTGCGCGGGCTAGAGCGGATTATGTATTCAAAGACCATCGAAGGCTACCAGGACCGGGCGGCCAGGGCGCTGGCGACGCGGGCAGCGACGCGGGCATTCTGGCGCAGCAGCCCAAGGTTGACGGCCATGCTTTCACCCCGCGTCTCCTCGGCCACCGTGGAGAGGAGAAACGGGGTTACCGCCGGGCCGCGCACGCCGGCAGCCTCGGCGCGGGCCAGGGCGCGGCTAACGGCGGCCTCCACCGTGGCGGAGGGCAGGGCGACCTCATCGGGTGGCGGCACACACAGCAGCATCCCACCGGGCGCCGCCACGGCTGAATGCAAACGTTGGGCAACCCAGAGGCGAGCGACCTCTTCCGGGTGGTCGGCGCGCGCCGGCACGGGCAGCCCGCTGCTGCGGGTGTAGAAGGCTGGAAACTCGGCGGTGCCGTAGCCCACCACGGGAACGCCAAGAGTCTCGAGGTACTCCAGCGTGGCCGGCAGGTCGAGAATGGCCTTGGCCCCGGCGCAAACCACCAGCACCGGAGTGCGGGCCAGTTCGATCAGATCCGCCGAAACGTCCCAGGTGCGGGCGGCATCCCGATGCACGCCGCCGATGCCGCCGGTGGCGAAGACGGCGATGCCCGCGGTGGCGGCGAGGGCCATCGTCGCGGCGACGGTGGTGGCGCCATCGGCGCCCTGGGCGATGCATGCCGCCAGATCGCGGCGCGAGAGCTTTCGCACCGCGGCCCCGCCCGTGGCAAAGCGCTCCAGATCCGCCGGCCCGAGACCCACGGTCGGCGTCCCGCCCACCACGCCAATCGTTGCCGGAACCGCGCCCGCCGCGCGCACCTCGGCTTCCAGCGCCAGCGCGATCTCCAGGTTCTGCGGGTACGGCAGGCCATGACTGATCAGCGTGCTTTCCAGCGCCACGACCGCCTGGCCCTCGTCAACCGCGGTGGCTACTTCTTCGGAGAGACGGAGCATGGTGATGACCTTCGTGGTGCAGCGCGGCTGCGCCGCGCAACAGGGGGGGGCAAGCCCATGTTCCCGGGAGGGCCCGACTCGCCCGGTCCCTCCCGGGCGGGGCCTCTGTTCACCCTACGGGC
>DAOTYR010000229.1:0-8741 GCA_034434655.1 Chloroflexaceae bacterium | reverse complement strand
ATTCAATTCGGCGCGTTCGTGCCCCAGGGCTGGCGACTGGATCTGGTGGAGATTGCCGATCCGGTCGAGAAATACGAAGCTATGACCCGCGTCGCCCAGACGGTGGACGCCATCCCGGCGTACGACTCGATCTGGGTCTACGACCACTTCCACACCGTGCCGAGCATCGAACAGGAAGCTGTGTTCGAGGCCTGGACGATCACCGCCGCCCTGGCCCGCGACACCCGGCGGGTCAAGGTCGGCCAGATGTGCACCTGCATCGGCTACCGCAACCCCGCCCTGGCCGCCAAGATCGCCTCCACGGTGGACGTGCTGAGCCACGGGCGGCTCTACTGCGGCATCGGCGCCGGCTGGTACGAGCACGAGTGGCGCGCCTACGGCTACGGCTTCCCCGAACGGCGTGACCGCATGCGCGCCTTCCGCGAAGCAACCCAGATTATGGTCAAAATGTGGACCGAAGAGACCCCAACCTTCGAGGGCGAATACTTCCATATTCGCGGCGCGATCAACCAGCCCAAAGGGGTGCGCCAGCCGCATCCTTCCCTGTGGATCGCCGGCGGGGGCGAGGAGGTCACCTTGAAACTGGTGGCACAGTACGGCGATGCCGCGAACTTCATGGGCAGCCCCGAGGAGTTTCGGCGCAAGTGCGACGTGCTGCGCGCTCACTGCGCCGCCCTGGGCCGCGACTACGCGGCGATCATCAAGTCAACGAACGTTAATATCATCTTCGTCGGCCCCGGCCAGACCGAAGACCAGGCCACCGCGCCGGTGCGCGCCCTGTACAACTGGAGCCTGGAGCAGACGCAGCGCAATTTCATCGTCGGCACGCCGCAGCAGGTCGCCGAGCGCCTGCATGCGCTGAAAGAGGCCGGAGCGACTTACTTCATCACCTACTTCCCCCGCGTGGCCTACGACCACACCCCCCTGCACATCTTTGCCGAGGAGGTGGTTCCGCTGGTGGGAACATAGCTCGTCGGAGGGGATCTGGGGAAAGCAAGTTTCCCCAGCCCCCGGCCCGGCGGAGGGTGTGGGAGGGCGTAGCCCTTAACGTGAACATAAGCCCTCGGAGCGGGGTGTGGGGAAACCGGGTTTCCCCACGCCCCCGCCCCGCAGGGGAATGGGGACACCGGGTTTCCCCATTCCCCCACCCCCGGGTGGGTCTGGGAGGGCTGCGCCCTCCCAGGAACAACCGTATGTTCATTGCGGCGTTGTGCGGCAGAGCCGCGTGGACGGCTAACGTGAACATAGGCTCTCGAAGAGGGTGTGGGGAAACCGGGTTTCCCCATCCCTCAGCGGATGCGGGCCAGAGGCCCGCGCACCCAGGCCCCGCCCCCTGGGAGGGTTTGGGAGGGCTGCGCCCTCCCAGGAACAACCTTAATTTTCATCGCGGCGTTGTGCGCGAATCGCATGGACGGCTGAAATGAAAGGACCTGTCGTATGGCCCAGCCACGTCTCATCAGCCTCCTGACCACCCTGACGCTGGCCGCGTTGACCTCGGCCTGCGGTGGGATGCTGCCCGGCAACCGGTCGTCGGGTCTCACCCCCACGGCGCCTATCCACGCACCTATCGCGCGCCTGGGCGAAGGCACGCTCAAAACGCTGGCCGTCTCGCCCGATGGCGCCCTCGTCGCCTTTGCCACCAGCCTGGGGATCGCCCTCTACGACCTGCGCAGATTGCAGCCGGTGCGGATGTTGACCGCCGCCGGAGTTGACCGGGTCACATTTTCGCCCGACGGGCGCCTCGTCGCCGCGGGGGTGTTCGTCGGGCGCACCACGGGTCGCGACGAGCGTGGCGGCGTCCAGATGGAAACGTCGAGGGTCGGGATGGCGATCCGCATCTGGCGCGTCGCCGATGGGGCGGAGCTGCGCACGTTCGATGCGCATCAATCGTTCATCCACGGCCTGGCATTCTCGCCCGATGGTCAACTCCTCGCCTCGGGGGCCCACGATGATAGCGTAAAGCTCTGGCGCGTGAGCGATGGCAGCTTGCGCTTCTCCGTTGACCATCCGCGGGTCTTCGATGTCGCTTTCTCACCCGACGGCCAGTTGCTCGCCGCCGCGGGGAACGAGCCATTCATCCCCCTCTGGCGGGTGAACGATGGCGCGCTGGCCGGCAGGCTGGCCGGCGGCCAGCGCGGCTTTATGGGCCTCGCCTTCGCCCCCGATGGGCAAACCCTGGCCGCCGGGTCCTTCGACCAGCAGGTGTATCTCTGGCGCCTGAGCGATGGCGCCCGTCTGCGGACCCTGACCGGTCACAGCGCCTATCTCACCGCTGTCGCCTTCCTCCCCGACGGCCGGACCCTGGTCAGCGGTTCCTTCGACCGGACCATCCGCCTCTGGCGCCCGGACGACGGCGCTCTCCTGCGCGCGATGGAGGGCCATACCCACTCGGTGACCGCCGTGGCCTTCGCTCCCGATGGCGCCACCCTGCTCTCGGCCTCGCTGGATCAGACCGCGCGCCGCTGGCGGGCCAGCGACGGGCGCCTGCTGGACACCCTCGCCGCATTCTCGGACAGCGTGCTCGATGCGGCCTTCTCCCCTGACGGAGCGTTGCTAGCTACCGCCACGCAAGGCGCACAGATCAAGCTGTGGCGCGCCGGCGACCGCACCCTGTTGCGCACCCTGGAGGGGCACACGGGGAGCGTAATAAGTATTGCCTTCTCACCCGACGGTCAACTCCTGGCTTCTGGCTCCTCCGACCGCACCGCGCGGCTCTGGCGCGCGCATGACGGACAGCTCCTCCAGACGCTGGGTGAACACATCTGGGAAGTCAAGGACGTTGCGTTTGCGCCCGACGGGCAAACCCTCGCCACCGCGGCCAATGACGGCGCCGTGCGGCTCTGGCGGGTGCGCGACGGCGCCCTGCTGCGCGTCCTGGGCACACCGGGGCCAGAGCTGCATGCCATAGGGGCCATCGCCTTCGCCCCCGATGGCGAAACCCTGGCCAGCGCCGCTCAGGGCGGCAGGGTGCAACTGTGGCGGGTGCGCGATGGTGCGCCGGCACGCACATTCCCCGCACCCGCGCCGCGCAACGTTCCGATCGTTACCGGCCTGGCTTTCTCACCGGACGGCCAGCGCATCGCCGCCAGTTATGACTTCGCGGGTCCAGGAGCAAGCGGCAGAAGTGAGGCGCGGGTGTGGGAAACCGCCGGTGGGCGGCTGCTGCACACCCTTACCGGACACACCCAGGCCCTCGCCGGGGTAGCCTTTGCCCCCGATGGGCAGATGCTGGCGACGGCCTCGCAAGACCGGAGCGTCCGGCTCTGGCGCGCCGACAACGGCGCGCTGGCGGGCATCCTCGAAGGCCACAGTGACGCCGTCAGATGCGTGAGCTTCGCCCCCGACGGCGCCCTGCTCGCCTCTGGAGACCGGAGCGGAACAACCTTGCTCTGGTCGCTGCCAGGACGGTAAGTTGCCTGTGGAGGTGTGGAGATGTGGAGGTGTGGAGGTGTAGAGGTGTGGACCACACGTTATCAACCCCCTCTAGCCACGTCAATACCAATCTAAAATCTAAAATCAACAATCTAAAATCCCCTCGATCCTCCGCCGCGCCCGATCAAGTTGCTCAGGAGTATTCAGGCTGAACAACGCCAGACCATCAGGGTCATAGGCGGCATATTCCGCCCGTTCCAGCACCCGGACCCGCACCTGGGGGAAGAAAGCGGTCATATGACGCTCACCGGCCTCCAGCGCCTCACGGATCGCCGGCAGACAGGCGCGGCTGTAGATCGCGTGCAGCGGCTCGACGCCCAGATCGTTCCGCGTGGCCTGAGGAACGTGGGCGCGCGGCGCCAGCAGGTCGTAATCACGTGGGAAGGCAAGCATCGCCGCCAGCAATTCGCGCTTCAGGAACGGCATATCGCAGGCCAACACCAGCGCGAAGGGGTTCGCGCAGGCCAGCAGACCAGTGTAGATGCCTCCGAGGGGACCGGCGCCGGGATAGGCGTCGCGCATCAGCCGCGCCGGCAATGCCGGCCACTGCTCGGGATCGTTCAACACCACCAGCGCCTCAGCGCACAGCTCGCTGGCCGTCGCCAGGGTGCGCTCCAGAAGTGTGGGGCCGTGCTCACCCCAGAGCCGCAGGCGTCGCTTATCGGTGCCCAGCCGGCGACTGGCGCCTCCCGCCAGGATAATTGCGCTGACCGGTTCGTTTGCCATGGTATAACTTTATAACGTGAAACGAGCTGGTTGGAGCAGTGGGGGGAAACCGGGTTTCCCTCTACCCCCGCCCCCGGCAGGGCTGGGGAAGGCCGCGCCCTCCCCGGCACAACCTTTGTGCTTCCCCGGAGGGGTAGGGGGACACCGGGTTTCCCCACATCCCCGCCCGCGGGAGGGGTATGGGGAGGGCCACCCTCGCCCCGGCGCAACCGCTGTGCTTCCCCGAAGGGGTAGGGGGAAACCGGGTTTCCCCCTACCCCCGCCCCTGGCAGTGGGGAGGCCCCCCGCCCCGGCACAACCGCTGTGCTTCCCCCCTGGTGCGCGGCGTAGCCGCACGGGGGCCTGATCAGCAGAAGCCGGCCCTATGCAGAACGACGTGTACGATACGATCAGCAGCAGCGAGGCTCGTCTGCAACGCCTGTTGCGCCGGCGCGAACCATTCTGGCGCCTGGTGGCGGCGAGCATCTACGACGTGTACGTGCTGGCCCGCGAGGCCCGCGTCACCCTGATCGGCTTCGCCATCCTGACCTGCGTCAACGTCGCCTATCTCCTGTTTATCTATGACCACGTCGCTGCCGGGGTGCGTCCGTTCACCGTCCTCTCCGCGCTCTACGAAACCATGCGCATGATGTCGCTGGAGACCGACCTGCCCATCCCCGACGGCGACGTGCTTGGCGACGTGCTATTTTTTATCACCCCGCTCCTCGGGCTGGCCCTGCTGTTTCAAGGCATTCTGAACTTTGGGCGCTTCGTGCTCGACAAGGGCAGTCGCCGCGAGGGCTGGCAGATTTCCCTGGCGCGCACCTACTACAACCACGTGGTGGTGTGCGGCCTCGGTAGCGTCACCTACCGCGTCATCCGCGAGTTGCTCGAGGCCGGCTACGAGGTGGTGGCCATCGAGCGCGACTGGAACAGCGAGTTCCTGGAGGCCACCCTGGCCCTCAGCGTGCCGGTGATCCACGGCGACGCCCGCAGCCGCGAGGTGCTGCGCAACGCCGGCATCACCCGCGCCCGCAGCGTCATCGCCGGCCTCAACGACGACCTGGCCAACGTCGAGATCGGCCTCTCGGCCCGGCGTCTGCGCCCCGGCATCCCGGTCGTCCTGCGCATTTTCAACGACGAACTTGACCTGAACCTGGAGCAAACCTTCGGACACAACAGCGTCTTCAGCGCCTCGGCGCTGGCCGCTCCCACGCTGGCCGCCGCGGCCCTGGGACGCTCGATTGCCCACGTCCTGCCGCTGCCGCCCCGGTTTAACCACGCCGACGGCGCGCCGCGCTTCCTGGGGGTGTTGCAGCAGCAGATCGTGCCGGGCAGCGAGTTCATCGGCCCGCCTGAGGAGCTCGAGGAACGCTTCGATGTGCGCGTCGTGCACCACGTCAGGGGCGGCCCGTCACGTCGCAACGGCTCCCAGAACCACCGTCTTCCACCACGCATCGAGTACGGCGATCAGGTTGCCCTCCTCGGCCCACTCGACCAGCTCGAGCGCGTGCGCCTGCTCGACCAGAGCGGTTTCCATCACCGGCAACCGATCGTCGGGCTGCGCAGCTTCAGCCTCGCGCCCCTTCCCGGGGCCAATCGGGCCTTCGACACGGTGATCGTCTGCGGCCTCGGGCGCATCGGCTTCCGCGTCGTGCGGGCCCTGTCACTGATGCGCCCGCGCCCGCGTGTCGTCCTCGTCTACCAGCACCCCGACACCGACCGTGAACTGGTCGAAGAGGTGCGCGGGCTGGTCGCCGATCTCTGCCAGGGTGACGCCCGCCTGGGCGCGGTGCTGCAACACGCGGGGATCGAACGCGCCTGTGCGGTCATTGCCGCCACCGGCGATGATCTGACCAACATGCAGATCGGCCTGGCGGCGCGACGCCTGGCGCACGACATTGACCTGGTGTTGCGTGTGTACAACGAGGATCTGGCCGAACGCCTCGAAACGCTCTTCGGGGCGCACACCACCTTCAGTGTGCCGGCCCTGGCCGCGCCCACCCTCAGCGCCGCCGCGGTGGTGCGTGGCATTGATTATGCCATCGAGGTCGCCGAGCAGATCTACTCTACCACGGCGTTGCGCGTAGAGCCAGGCGACCACCTGGAAGGACGCGCGGTAGGCGAACTCCGCCAACAGCAACACATGCTCGTGCTGGCGTTACAGCGGGCCGAGGAGTATGTGCGCGTAACGCTGGACACGCGGCTGCAGGCCGGCGACGAGGTGGCGCTGCTGATTGACCTGCGCCGGCTCGAACAACTGCGCGCCCGGCAGGGGCCACGACCGATGCGCCGCTTCCGACCCGTCACGACCATGAAGGCCCAGGCGCGGCGTTGACGCGCCCGGGAGGGCCGAAGCGTCGGCGCGGCCGACCTTCGGCCCTCTTCACGCTACCCGGCGGCGGCAGGCCCGCGCCTCCTGGCCCTCAGCCTCTGCGTGGAGGAACTGCACCGCGTTGCGTCACGCCCCGATGCGGTCGCGTTGGAACGCCAACCTTCCGTGAACGAAATATCACCTTCAGTTATCGTTCTATTGACGGAGATGAACAAAAATAACCCGGATCTCAGCTTCCAGGTATGCCGTTTGTAACAGACTTGCGGTATGATAGGTATACGAGATGTCGTGACGCGGCGAACAACGTACACCGCGGTACGCGCCCACCGGCACTCATCGCGAAGCTCTGGATTGGGTACCGGAGCGGATCAGCCGACATTCCACCCAGCATCGCACCCGGCGTCGCAGCAGCCCGGCTGAACCGGCACCCACAGAAAGGACGCCTGCTGTGACCGACATCGACATTGAGGCCATGAGCATCGAAGAGTTAGAACGGCTGCGTGACGCTGTGAACCAGCGCCTGCTGCGGCTACGTTACAGCAACCGGCATACGTTGCCCGAACTGCTCCGGATGCTGGAGGAACTCAAGGCGGTGCTCAACGACCAGGGCAAGCATTGGCGCTCACTCGAGCGCTGGCAGTGGATGGACGGTCAGATCCGGTTCTGGCTGAACCCCACCGACCAGGTCCAGTATCAGTCCGGCTGGTACACGATTGACGAACTCATCCAGTGGTCGCAAGGGTACGGCCCGGTCTTCGTTCGTGAGGAAGAGGAGGAAGAAGAGGAGGAGATCTGGACCGATGTTGATGGGGTGCGGATTCGCTGGCTCCCCGATGGGACGATGCAGCGGGAGAGTTAACCGATAACGGGCGGGCGCCCTACCGCGCCCGCCCGTGCCTGCGATCCCGTCCTCCGGACCGGTCGCTGCCCTTCTGCTCCACCTCTGACCGTCCGCAGCGCACCGGAAGACATGCGCCTATGCGCTCTGCCCTCTTTGGCCTGCACTTCGACGGCCCGCCCTTTACCCTATTCTCGGCGGCGCACCTGCTCCCCCTGATCGCGATTGTTTTGATCTGTGCGCTGATCGGCCTCTTTACGCCGCGCCTGGGATCGACAGGGCAGGTGCGCCTGCGCTGGGGACTGGCGCTCTTCGCCTGCGCCAACTGGATCGGCTGGGACCTGTGGCAACTCGCTAATGGGATCTGGAGCCTGACCTACTCCCTCCCCCTGCACCTCTGCACCTTCTCGGTGCCCCTGTCCGCGCTGATGCTCGCCACCCGCAACTACCGCCTCTACGAGGTTCTCTACTTCTGGGGCTTCGCCGGCGGCACGCAGGCCCTGATCACTCCCGACCTTACCGTCAGCGGCTTCAATGTTCCACACTTCGTCTACTGGATCTTCTGGACCTCCCACGGGGTCGTGCTCTGGGCCGTCGTGTTCGCCACAGCCGCCTGGCGCTATCGCCCCACCTGGGGCTCGATTGGCCGCGTGGCCCTCTTCACTGCGCTCTTCGCCCTGGTCGTGGCCCTGGTCAACTGGCTCACGGGCGGAAACTACCTCTTCATCGCCCGCGCGCCGGAGTTCCCGTCCTTGATTGACTACCTCGGCCCCTGGCCCTGGTACATCGTTCCCCTCGTGGCGCTCAGTCTCCTGGCCTTCCTGCTCGTCTATCTGCCCTACGCCCTGAGCGACTGGCTGCGCGCACGCAAGCTCCTAACGTGAAAATAGTCCCTCGGAGGAGGGGTGTGGGGAAACCGGGTTTCTCCACGCCCCGGCCCCGCAGGGGGATGGGGAAACCGGATTTCCCCATCCCCCCGGTGGGAGGATCTGGGGGGCGCAACCCCTGCCTGGAGGCGGGCCGGCGTAGGGGCGGGGAAACCCCGCCCCTACGCCGCCGGCCCCGGCGTCTCCCGCCCGGAGGTTCCCGGGGCGCACCCCTCCTAACGTGAACATAGGCTCTCGAAGAGGGGGGTGGGGAAACCGGGTTTCTCCACGCCCCCGCCCCGCAGGGGAATGGGAAACCGGGTTTCCTCATCCCCCCACCCGTTGGGAGAGTCTGGGAGGGCTGCGCCTTCCCAGGAGGAGGGGTGTGGGGAAACCGGGTTTCCCCACATTCTTGAGCCGCCGGGCGTGGAAGAACGTGCAAGACGTTACGTCACACCCCGGGTCCGGCCCGCGCTGCAACAGATTTTTGCTTTTATGCTACACTAGACTCTGTTCAGATTGTCACGAGAACGGAATTACATGGAGGTGCCCAGATGAGCTGGAG
>DAOTYR010000228.1:0-18649 GCA_034434655.1 Chloroflexaceae bacterium | reverse complement strand
CCGAGGGTACGCATCAGCCAGACCGGCAGGTAGATCACGCGAATGGGGCGCCCCCACACCCGTGACCAGGTCGCGACCATCTCCTCAAACGTGGCATGCTCGGGGCCGCCGAGTTCAAAGATGCGGTTGAGCGCCTCGGGATTGTCCAGCGCATTTACGAAGGCGCGGGCCACGTCAACCATGGCCAGCATCTGGGTGCGCTTGCCGCCCGAGCCAACCACGGGGAACACGCCGAAACGCTCGACAATCGGCTCGCCACGCTGCACGATCTCGTAGAACAGGCCGCAGGGGCGAAAGATGGTGTAGGGAACGCCGCTGCGCTGGATCTCCTCTTCGGCCATCAGCTTGGCCCAGACGAACTTATAGCCGAGGGGATTGCGCGGAAAGAGGGTGCTGGTGAAGATAAACTGCCGCACCGTCCCGGCGCGTTCGGCGGCCCGCAGCAAGTTGACCGGCCCCTGGTATTCGGCCATGCGGCGCGACTCGTCGCGCCGGTCGGCGCCGGCGCTGGTGGCGCAGATGACGTGGGTTGCGCCGCGGCAGCCAATCTCCAGGCTGCCGGGGTCGCGGATATCGCCGCCGATCAACTCGGCGCCGAGGGCGCGCAGCGGCCCGGCTTTGGCGACCGAACCGGGTCGCACCAGCACCCGCACCGGACGCCCCTGCTCGCGCAGCATGCGCACCAGCGTTTGTCCCAGGGTTCCCGTTCCGCCGACGATGAAGATCATGACGGCCTCCTCTGTGGACTCCTATGAACAGATGGCTAACGTGAAAATAGGCTGCTAGAGCAGGGGTGTGGGGAAACCCGGTTTCCCCACGCCCCCGCCCGCGGGAGGGACTCGCCCTCACGCAGGGGGATGGGGAAACCCGGTTTCCCCCTACCCCCGCCCGCGGGAGGGCCTGGCCCTCAAGCAAGGGTAGGGGGAAACAGGGTTCCCCCCTACCCCCGCCCGCGGGAGGGCCTCGCCCTCACGCACGGGTCTGGGGAAACCGGGTTTCCCCAGACCCCTCACCCGGTGGGTCGGGGAGAGCGCGGCGCTCCCAGGATGGCGCGCCGGCGCCAGTATAACATATTACCCCTCATGGTTCTTGCATATATGTATGGACATATAGGCAATGAGCTTGTATAATGGGCACACCTGGTCCAAGCCTGTTCGTCCCGCCCGCGCGGGGCGGTTACCTGGGGAGGAGCGCGCCGATGCCCTACCGGATCACCCGTCATAGTGAGGACCTCTTCTGGGTCGTGTTCGAAGGCCATCTGGCTCTGGATCAGGCGAACTCCTACTTCAACGAATTGTGGACGTTGTTCGATACATGCACGCAGCCGACCGATCTGCTGGTTGATGGCCGGCGGATCAGCGGCGCCAGCCCCGCGGCGCGCCGGCGCATGGAGCAGGTCGCTCACCATCCCCGGCTGGGGCACCTGGCCTTCGTCGTGAGTGAGCATCACCTGTTGATGTTCGCCCCTCTGGTGAAGCTGGTCAGTGGGATCGGGCTGTTCGGCAACGAGTTCGAGGCCCTCGACTACTTGCGTTCGTCGCGCGGGCTGCCCCCGGTGATCGACCTGGCTATGCCCGGCCTGCCTCCACTCTCCGAGGAGGCGCAGCCGTCCGAACGGCGCGCCGACGCGCCACCCCCCAGCGCCGACCCTCAGCGGCCGCCGGTGTATGCGTTGCCCCACGGACGCGCGGAACGGCGCCAGAGGTCGGGTCTGTTTGGCGGGTTGACCGACATGCTCGACGGGTGGACCAACAACATCCGCAATCTCACCCGGCAGATCGAAGGGGATTGAAGGCAGGTCAACGCCTGATCGTTTTCTCCAGGATTACGTAGGCCCCCTCGAAGCGCACCGGAGTGAACCCGCAGGTGTAGCGGTAGAAGCGTTGGGTGTTCCTCGACCACCCCGGCGCCGCGACGAGCCAGCGGGTTGTTTCGTCATACCGATCTTCCAGGAAGCGCCAGACGTAGGCCCCGATGCCATACCCCTGGTATTCGGGGGTGACGAACAGCAACCCCAGCACGCTGGTATCGCCGGGGTAGTGCCAGATCACCACCGCGCCCACCAGGGTATCGCGCACCGCCACGCTGAAGCGTTCCGCGTCAATACAGCCGGGCGGCCACTTCTGGAACAGGTCGTCGGTGTAATAGCACTGGAGCAGATCGGGGCTGACCTCGTCGAAGGACGGCACGTCGGCGTCGAAGGTGGCGGCCATCAACCGCGTCAGATGCGGAATATCGGTTGGGTCCAGCGGCCTGAGTTGCACGTCCTCGTGCGTGTTCATAGGCTTCCCCTCTGGCCCCTATGCGGCGTAGCCGCATGCCACTCGTGTGACCATGGGGGAACCAGGTTCCCCCATACCCCCGGTTTCATCGGGCGGTGTGCCGCCCGGGGGCATGGACGGCTACCGTGAACTTAGGCTGCTGGAGCAGGGGTGTGCGGAAACCGGGTTTCCGCACGCCCCCGCCCGCGGGAGGGTAAGGGCGCAGCCCTCGAGCAGGGGGATGGGGAAACCTGCTTTTCCCATCCCTCTGGTGGGAGGGTGTGGGAGGGCTGTGCCCTCCCAGGAACAACCTGTTTTCATCCCGTCGGTGTGTGGCTTCGCCGCATGCCACGGTCAGGCATATGGGGAAAGCACGTTTCCCCACGCTCATGCCCCTGCCCGCCGGGGCAACCAGGTTGCCCCACACGCTCAGCCGGCATTACACAACACGCACAAACTTGCGCCGGCCAACCTGCACCACTGCGTTGGCGCCAGGTTGGAGCACCAGGTCGTAGCCCTCGATGCGCTCGCCATTCACCCTGACTCCGCCGCCGTCGATCAGGCGCCGCGCCTCGCTCTTCGACGCGGCCAGCCCGGCGGTGACCAGGAGATCAACAATAGGGGTCGCGGTGAGCAGCGGGTGTTCGGGCATCTCGGCGGGCGCTTCGCGCTGCACGAACTGCCGGACGAAGGCCGCTTCGGCCTCCTGGGCCGCGGCAGGGTCGTGGAACTGGGCTACGATCTCGCGGGCGATGCGCGCCTTCAGATCGCGCGGGTTGACCGTGCCTTCCGCCAGGGCCTGGCGCAGTTCGGCAAGTTCCTCCAGCGGCACATCGGTGAACACCTCGAAGTAGAGGGGGATCACCGCATCGGACATCGACATGACCCGGCCGAACATCTCGGCGGGCGGCATGCGAATATCTATCGTATTGAGGAAGGTCTTGCTCATCTTGCGCCCGTCGGTGCCGGGGATGAGCGGAACCAGAACGACCTGCTGCGGGCGCATGCCCAACTGGGCCATCAACTCGCGTCCGGCCAGGATATTGAACTTCTGGTCGGTGCCGCCAAACTCCACGTCGGCCCGGATCGCCACCGAGTCGTAGCCCTGAAGCATCGGGTACATCAACTCGAGGATGGTCAGGGCCGCGCCGGACTCGTAGCGGCGGCGGAAGGTCTCGTGGGCGAGCATCTGCGCCAGGGTGAAGCGTCCGGCCAGATCGAGGGCTTGCTCCAGGGTGAAACTCCCGAACCACTCGCTCTGCCAGCGCACCTCGGTGCGTTGCCGATCGACCACGCGAAAGAACTGCTCCATATAGGTCTCGGCGTTGGCGCGCACCTCGGCGGCGCTGAGGCGTGGGCGGGTCTCATCGCGGCCCGACGGGTCGCCGATCTGCGCCGTCCAGTCGCCGACGATGAGCACGACCTGGTGTCCCAGTTCCTGGAACTGACGGAGCTTGCGCAGGCCAACGGCATGGCCGATGTGCATATCGGGCCTGGTCGGGTCAAAGCCCTGCTTGAGCCGCAGCGGCACGCCCTCGGCGAGGCGCTGGCGCAGTTCCGACTCCACAATGACCTCGGCGACCCCGCGGGTCAGCAGTTCATCAATGTTCATACGGTATGAAGAGAGCGTGGACGCATCGTCCACGCTTCAGGGTTGGCCTCTTGAGCGTCTTCAGCGTATGGTAGCACGAGTCAGGTGGTTCGGCAACCGTGATGTTCACAGTAACTGTTCACACCTCAGGCCCCCATGCGGCTCGCGCCGCACACCGACGGGATGAACATACGATTGTTCCTGGGAGGGCTACGCCCTCTCAGACCCTCCCACCGGGTGGGGGAATGGGGCAACCCGGTTGCCCCACACCCCTGCTCCAGCGGCCTATGTTCATGTTAGACCCCCATGCGGCTCGCGCCGCACCCCGACGGGATGAACATACGATTGTTCCCGGGAGGGCGTAGCCCTCCCAGACCCTCCCACCGGGTGGGGGGATGGGGCAACCCGGTTGCCCCATCCCCCTGCGGGTCGGGGGCGTGGGGCAACCGGGTTTCTCCACGTCCCTGCGTGAGGGCAACGCCCATTTCTGGACCATGCCCCAGGGGTCTAATCGCCTGCGACGGGAATGAGGGCGCGCCGCTGGAGGGTGATGAGGTAATCGGCGTAGCGCCCGGCGGTTGCGCCTTCGGGGCCGGGGAGCACCTCGCGCAGGGTGGCGGCGTAGCGGGAGAGGCGGGCGAGGATCTGCGCAGGGGCGACGCCATCGTGGGGTTGGCGTTCGTTGACCCAGGCCACCTGGGCATCGAGGGGCGTGGGGCTGCCGGCGGCGATGGCCGCGGCCAGCATCCGGGTGGTGAAGTGGAAGCCGGCGCGGATCACCTCTTCGTCGCCGTCGCCATCGGCCAGGCAGCGGGCCGTGGCCGTGGCCACGATGCGCTCGCGCAGCCGTTCGAGGGTCGCCGCCGTTGTGTCGGGCGGAGGAGGCGCGGGCGGGGGGGAGGCGCGGGCGAGGGCCTCTTCGGCCGCCTGAAGGGCCGCTGCCGCATCGGCGCCGCTGCCATGCACATTGAGCGCCGGGGCCAGATCGGGCTGCTCGGCGAAGGGCATGCCGCCGGCGATGACCGGAATCCCCGCGAGACCGGCGGCGCTGAGGGCGCGCACCAGGTCTTGCACCCGCGGCAGATTGAAGAGCATCTGCGCCGAGACGCCCACCAGGTCGGCCTGGCTGTCGCGGACGATCGCCACCATGTCGCGCACGGGCACGGCGGCGCCCAGGTAATGGACCATCCAGCCCTCGGCTTCGAAGAAATCGGCGACCATGCGCGCGCCGACGCGGTGCCACTCATCGGGCACGCAGCCGATGACGATGGTGCGCCCGCGCTGGCGCCGGGGGCGAAAGAGGGGGTGCAGCTCGCCCATCTGCCGCTCGATGATCGCGGTCGCCAGGTGTTCCTGGGCGACGCTCACGCGGTTGCGTTGCCAGAGCCGCCCGATGGCGTAGGCCGTGGGCTGGAACAGGTCGAGGTAGATGCGCTGCGGGGTCAAGCCGCCGTCGAGGGCGCGTTCGATCACCCGGTCGGCGGCGCGGCCGCTGCCGGCCAGCAGCGCGTCGAGGTAGTCGCGCTGCAATTCCTGGGTTGTGACTGCGCTGCTCATGGCTCGCCTCTTCCGTTCACCCGCGGGGCGCTTCGTTCAAGTATAGCCGATGAACGGCGGCTTGCGCGTCGTGGAGTTGCAATTCTGTTGAAAGAGAGGTTTACCTTTGACCCTTGACCTTGCCATACACGTCCAGGGCCCTTGCCCGGCGCGCCCGGTGATCCACAATCGGCAGGGGGTAATCGCGCCCGATGAGCACGCCCGCGCGGATCTGCGCCGCCTGTGGCAGCAGGTGGGGGGTGTGCAGGAACTGCGCGGGCACGGCGGCCAGTTCGGGCACGTAGCGGCGCACATAGACCCCCGCGGGGTCGAACTTCTGTCCCTGGCTGACCGGGTTGAAGATGCGGAAGTAGGGCTGGGCGTCCGTGCCGGTGCCCGCGGCCCACTGCCAGCCGCCGTTGTTGGCTGCCGGATCGCCGTCGAGCAACAGGCGCATAAAGTGGCGCTCACCCTGGCGCCAGTCCACCAGCAGGTCCTTGGTGAGAAACGAGGCGACGATCATGCGGGCGCGGTTGTGCATCCAGCCCTCCTGGCGCAACTGGCGCATGGCCGCGTCCACGATGGGGTAGCCGGTGCGGCCCTCCTTCCAGGCGGCGAGCAGGGCCGGGTCGTTCTCCCATGCGAGGGCGTCGTACTCGCGCTTGAAGGCCCCACGCAGCACGTGGGGGAAGTGGTAAAGTACCTGCACGTAGAAATCGCGCCAGGCCAGTTCGCCGATCCAGCGATCGAGCGAGTCGCGGGCCAGGGGCGTGAGCGTCGCCGACGCGGCCTCGCAATCGAGCGCCGCCCGTAGCGCGCTGCGGATGCCCAGCGCCCCCAGGCGCAGGTAGGGTGACAGGCGCGAGGTGCCCTCGCTGCCCGGATACTCGCGTTGTTCGGCATAGGCGGCGATGCCTGATTGGCGCTGGGGATCTACAAACGTCGCCAGGCGTTCGCGGGCCGCCGCCTCCCCCGCCGGGGGCAGCGGCTGATCATAGTGGAGACCCAGGTCGGCCATGCCAGGGATGGGGAGACCGGCGGGCCATGGCTGGCTGGGGATCAGGTGCGGCGGGGGGTAGGGAAAGCAGCCCTCGGCGGCCAGGCGCTGGCGCCAGCGGCGGGCATAGGGGGTGTAGACGCTGTAGGGGGTTCCCGCGTCGGTCAGCACCTCGTCCATCTCGAAGATCACCACGTCCTTGAAGCTGTGCGCGGCCAGGCCGTTGGCGCGCAGGGCCTCCTTCACCGCGCTATCGCGCCGGATGGCGTAGGGGGTATAGTCGCGGTTCCAGTACACCCCGGCGGCGCCGCTCTCACGGGCGAGGGCGAGCAGTTCCCGCAACGGATCGCCGCGCCGCAGGATCAGGCCCAGGCCCCGGGCGCGCAGCGCCTCGTCGAGGGCGCGCAGGTTGGCCAGCAACCAGGCGGTGCGCCCGGGGCTGGCGAAGCGCCCGAAGAGAATCGCCTCGTCGAGGATGAAGACCGGGAGCACCGCGCCGCCGCTGGCGCGCGCCGCGGCCGTGAGGGCGGCGTTGTCGCCGAGGCGCAGGTCGCGACGAAACCAGTGGATGATGCGAGGCATAGGGTTACTCCAGCCCTCCATGCGGCTCCGCCGCGCACCGACGGGATGAACATCCTTTCTGGGAGGGCGTAGCCCTCCCAAACTCTCCCAGGGGCCGGGGCCTGGGTGCGCGGGCCTCCCGCCCGCGTCCGCTGAGGGATGGGGAAACCCGGTTTCCCCATGCCCCTCTTCGAGAGCCTATGTTCACGTTAGGAATTGGTATAATATCAGGCATTCTTGCATACAGAAGGGAGCCACGCCATGGCGACACATCCAACCGGGTTACGCGCCTCGGGCCGGCGCATGGCCATCCTCGTCGCGGGCGACATCGTCGCCTTGCTGGTCTTCGCCGCCATTGGACGGCGCAGCCACGGTGAGGCCACGGGCCCGGGGGCCATCCTGGAGGTGGCGCGCACGGCCGCGCCCTTCATCCTCGGCTGGCTGATCGCCGCGAGCCTGGCCGGCGCCTACGCTCCGGCGCGCACGCGGGGGCCTGGCGCCATGCTGCTCACGACCCTGATCGGCTGGACAGGCGGGCTGATCCTCGGGGCGGTGTTCCGCGCGATCATGATCGGGCGCTTCAGCCCTCTCTCATTTTACGTGATCACGTTTCTTGTGGCGCTGGCCATCCTGGGCGGCTGGCGCGCCGCGTTTGCCCTTGTCGAGGGGCGCCAGGCGGCATGAGGAGCGGTAGGGAACGCAGGAAGATCGGGTTCCTCCCCCTGGCCCGCCAGAAGGGAGGGGGTGGGAGCGCCATGCACTCCCGGTTCGACGTTGTGCGGCCAGGCTGCGCGAGGTTCGGCGCAACCAGGTGGAATGGTCTTTCCCCCGCGCGTGTCACCGGATGGTTGCCACCGCCTGGTACACCTGCTGATTGTCAACAAATACTCGCGCAGTGTAAAGGCCGGCAGGCAGGGGCACCCGGCCGAAGTCGCACGTCCCGGCGGTCGTGATGCAATAGGCGATGGTATAGCGAAAGTCGTCATCGGCGACCTGGCGGTCGTTGCTGGCGAGCGTCTCGCCATCGGGAAAGGTCAGGTCAAGGCGCAGCGTGCGCCCGACGTACCCTTGCAGTCGCGCCGACACCCAGAGCAGGTCGAGGCCCGCGGGGAAGTCCGTTCCGGGGTCAAGCAGTTCTCCGGTTCCCCGGTTGATGGTGGAGGCGAATGTTACGCTGACCAGTGGCGGGCGAGCGAGAAAAGGCACGTACAGCCGGGTTGAGTCGTTTTCGGAACGGGCGGGGGCGATGAACGCCAGAGGCAGGATGAGCAACAGCAACGCCTTCAGCCAGCGGTAATGCGCCACGAGGTCTCTCCCTGAGTAGTCTGTGAAGTGGATTTCCTTGCCGCGCTGCTCCGCTCCCGGCCTCTACCTTGTAAGGTCGAACAGGACCTTTGGCGATTATATAGCAATTCTACGCGGGTTGTAAACCTGCCAGCCGTCCATGCGGCTCCGCCGCACCCCGACGGAATGAACATCCTTCCTGGGAGGGCGCAGCCCTCCCAGACCCTCCCGTGGGCGGGGGGATGGGGAAACCTGGTTTCCCCACACCCCTGCTCCAGCAGCCTATTTTCACGTCAGAGCACGAAGGAAGGAGCATTCTCAGCGCAGCGGCCTGGCCGCGCGGCGCTGGGCACACCATGATATCCGAGATCGCGATCATTCTGGCGCTGATCTTCGCCAACGGCGTCTTCGCGGGTATGGAACTTGCCATCCTGGGAGCGAAGCGTGGCCGGCTAGAGCAAAAGGCTGAAGATGGCAACCGGGGCGCCATGGCCGCGCTTCAACTCCAGGATGATCCCAACCGGTTCCTCTCAGCCGTGCAGATCGGGATCACCCTGATCGGCGTCCTGACCGGCGCGTTCGGCGGCGCCCGCATCGCGGGACAGGTTGCTCCGTTCATTCGGGCGTGGCCCTGGATAGGAGCGTATGCCGATCAGGTGGCCTTTTTCGGCGTGGTGTTGCTGATCACTTACCTCACCCTGGTCTTCGGCGAACTGGTGCCCAAACGGGTGGCGCTGCTCAAGTCCGAATTGTACGCCACCCTGGCAGCGCAGCCGATGATCCTGATTGCCCGCCTGACCAGCCCGATTGTGGCCCTCCTCTCGGCTTCGACCCAACTGGTCCTGCGGATGATCGGGCTGGGCAACGCGCCGGAGGCCCAGGTGACGGAGGAGGACATCCGCGCCCTGGTGCGCGAGGGGGCCGAAGAGGGAACGGTTGAACCCCAGGAGCGCGAGTTCATCGAGAGCATCTTCAAGTTCAGCGACCGCGCCGTGCGCCATATTATGACCCCTCGGCGCGACGTGGAGATGGTCGAGGCCGACGCGACCCTGGGCGAGGTGCTCGATCGGGTGCTGGAGAGCGGCTACTCGCGTTTCCCCGTCTACCAGGACTCGCCCGACCAGATCGTCGGCGTGGTCCACGTGCGGGATCTGCTCATGCTCTACCGGCGCAAGGGTGAGGACGCGCGCGTGCGCGAAGTGGTCTCACCGCCACTCTACGTGCCAGAGAACAGCCGCGCCTTCGCGCTCCTGGCCACCTTCCGCAAGAGTCGCCGCCATATGGCGCTGGTGGTGGGCGAACTGGGCGGAATCGAGGGCGTCGTCACCCTGGAGGATGTGCTCGAAGAGATCGTCGGTGAGATCGCCGATGAGTTCGATGAAGCCACCAGCCCGCCGGTGGTGCGCCGGGAGGACGGCTCGCTGCTGGTCGAAGGCGCGCTGCCGATTGACGAGGTCAAGACGCTCCTCGACGTCGAGGAACTGCCGGAAGAGGAGACCTACCGCTTCGACACGCTCGCCGGCTTTGTCATCAGCCTGCTGGGGAAGATCCCCGGTACCGGCGAGGTCGTACACTGGGACAAGTGGCGCTTTGAAGTGGTGGATATGGACGGGCTGCGGGTGGATAAAGTGTTGATCTCCGAGTCGCAGCAGCAATCGCAAGACACTGCGTAGTGCCGCCTTCGATGGAGCGACGGTCGAGCAAGAACACCCGATCCTGAACCATGCCTTACCGTCGAGGAACGGGTGGCGAACATGCTATACTGTAAAACCGGAGCCGCGCTTCGCCCCCGCGATGGCGCGGCTCCGGCGGGGCAATACAGACGGATCACGGCTCCGCCAGCGCGGGGAAGCGCGAGCGGAGAGGAGCGGATATGGCCGGTGAAGTGACGTTACGCGCAACCCTCGCGCGCCCGTATCTCCCAGCGCAGACCGCGCAGGTCGCTTATGTGTTGATCGAAGTGCAACCGACGCAGGTCGTCGCTCAGGTGCGCATGCCGGTGAATGTCGGGTTCGTGCTCGACCGTTCGGGCTCGATGAAGGGCGAGAAGATCGAACGCGTGCGCCAGGCGGTCAGTATGGCGATCGACCTGCTGGACGCTCAGGATATCGCATCGATCGTGATTTTTGATCACCGCACGGAGGTGCTGGTGCCCGCCGCGCCGGTGACCGACCGGCGGGCAATCAAGGAGCGCGTGGCGCGCATCCGCGACGCCGGCGGAACCAGGATCGCCCCGGCGGTTGATCGGGCGCTCCGCGAGATTGATCGCGACCGTTCGGGGGCCATCCGGCGCCTGGTGCTGTTGACCGATGGTCAGACCGAAAACGAAAATGAGTGCCTCCTGCGCGCCGATGACGCCGGGCGCCTCGGCGTGCCGATTACCGCCCTTGGCGTCGGCCAGGACTGGAACGAGGATCTGCTGATCGAAATGGCCAATCGCTCCGGCGGCACCGCTGATTACATTGCGCGGCCCGATGAGATCACCGAGTACTTCCGCAACACGGTACAGAAGGCCCAGAGCGTCGCCGTGCAGAACGCCATCCTGAACCTGCGGCTGGTCCAGGGCATTACCCCGCGGGCCGTGTGGCAGGTGCTCCCGCTCATCAGCAACCTGGGGTACCGGCCCCTCTCCGATCGCGAGGTTAGCGTGCCCCTTGGTGAACTCGAAACCGGCGCAGGACGGACCTTGCTGGTCGAACTGCTGGTGGACCAGCGCCCCGCCGGCACCTACCGCATTGGCCAGGCCGAGGTGAGCTACGACGTGCCGGCGCTGGGGCGCAGCGGCGAAAAGAACCGCGTGGATGTGCTGCTCACCTTTACCAATGATCCCCAACAACTTCAACAGGTCCATCCTGGCGTCATGAACGTGGTTGAGAAGGTGAGCGCCTTCAAGCTGCAGACGCGGGCGCTGCAGGATCTGGCCCAGGGCGACGTGGCCGGCGCCACCCAGAAACTCAAGAGCGCCGTGACGCGCCTGCTGAACCAGGGCGAACTCGAACTGGCCCAGACAATGCAGCAGGAGATCAAGAACCTTGAACAGAGCGGGCAACTCTCCAGCGAGGGGCAAAAGACCATCAAGTTCCAGGGGCGCAAGACGGTGCGCCTGAGCGACATGGATCTTCCGCAAGAGTGATTCCATTCACTTCAGCCCTCCATGCGGCTCCGCCGCACACCGACGGGATGACAAAAGGTTCTTCCTGGGAGGGCGTAGCCCTTCCAAACCCTCCCACCCGGTGAGCATATGGGAGCACCCGGGTTCCCCATCCCCATGTGTGAGGTCTTTGCCCTCCCGAACCCTCCCGCGGGCGGGGGTGTGGGGAAACCCGGTTTCCCCACACCCCCCAACAGTAATCAGGAACGGCCGCACCGCGAAACGCTGTCTTCGTTATGTACATTCTTATCACGAACGACGACGGTTATCAGAGCGAAGGGCTGGTGGCCCTGCGCGCGGCGTTGAGCCAGATGGGAGAGGTGGCCGTGGTGGCCCCTGAGCGTAACTGGAGCGCGGCGGGCCATTATCGGAAGTTGTTCGACCCGCTGCGGGCCTGGGAAGGCGCGCTGCCCGACGGCAGCCCCGCCCTGATCTGCGACGGCACGCCGGCCGATTGCGTGGCCCTGGCGATGATGGGCCTCCTGCCGCGCAAGCCCGACCTGGTGGTCTCGGGAATCAACCTCGGCGCCAACCTGGGGACCGACCTGCTCTACTCGGGAACCGTCGCCGCGGCGATGGAAGGGATCATGTTCGGGGTTCCGGGCGTTGCCGTGTCGCAACTGCGGACCAGAAATGCTCCCTGGGACTTCCGGGCGGCTCAGGCGGCGCTGGTGCGGCTGGTGCGGCGCGTGGGCGAGCGGGGTCTGCCCCAGGGCGTGTTGCTCAACCTCAACGTACCGGCGCGCCCGCCGGAAGAGGTGCGCGGCATGCGCATCGCGCGCCTGGGTCGCCGTTCGTACCGCGATGAACTGGTGGTGCGCCACGACCCCAGGGGTCGGCCGTATTACTGGATCGATGGCTCCGAACCCGAGGATCACACCGACGACGGCACCGATGTCGCCGCCGTGGCCGAGGGCTATGTCAGCCTGACACCCGTGCATATGGATCTGACCAGCCATCACTGGCTGGAGGTGTTGCGAGAGTGGGGATTGGAAGAGAGTTCCTGACCGCTCGTGAGCGCGATGGACAGCCGCCGCTCGGCGGCTTCGGTGAGTTCGCGGATGTCGCTGAACGGCCCGTCTTCCGGGCCGATCGTCGCGACGGCCAGGAGCATCTGCGGGGCGCGGCCCGCGCGCAGATCGCGGTAGCCGTAGTGCAGGCGAATGTCGGCGTCGAAGCGACGGGTGAGGTCGGCGATGATCGCCGGGATCGGGGCCGGCGGAGCGAGGAGGACAAAATACGGCCCTACGACCATCTGGCCCACGAAGGCCGCGCCCGCGCCGTGCTGGCGCACCACGTCGCAGAGCAGCAGCGCGGTGAACTTGAGCACGTCTTCACCCACAACCACACCGTAGCGCTGGGTAAAATGCTCGAAGCCCGCGATCCGCAGGAGCGCGAGGGTCCAGCCCTCGGTGACCAGCAAGTCGCGCAGCCGGGCGTTGACCAGTTCGCCGGTGGGCAGATTGGTGACCGGGTGGTAATGGCCGCGTCGCCGTCCCTGGTCAATCTGGTTGCGGATGACCAGGTACAGTTCCTCGATGTCGAAGGGCTTGTCGAGCAGATAGTCGGCTCGCACCTGGTTGTGCGCGGTAAGGCGGTGCTCGCGTTCGCCGAAGGCGGTGAGTACCACAATGGGGATGTTCTGGGTTTCCGGCGCGGCGCGCAGCGCCATGCCGACCTCGTAGCCGCTGATGTCGGGGAGCCGCACGTCGAGCAACACCAGGTCGGGAGGCATGGCCCGGCAAACCTCCAGGGCCTCCTGGCCGCGGGTGACGACGCGCACGCTAAAACTCCGGCTGGTGAGGTAGGCGCGGAGCAGACGGGCAATATCGGCGTCGTCTTCCACGACCAGGATGGTAGATCTGGCGCGCGCGGGTGTTTCCATGGGCGGAGCGTGACGGGTGGTGGCCCTGGCAAGTCATGTACACTGGTACAAACGGGCCAGGATGGGAGATTCGGATATGCGGGCGCCGGATAAAACATCTCGTCCGATGCGTGTTCACGAGTCTCCTGAGAGCGCGGGCAGCTTGCCCGCGGAGACGCGACAAGGAGGAAAGCCCTCGCCCCCAGGAGAAATGTGAACACCCCCACAGACGCCCCTCCTTGCCTCCAGCGGCAGCATTGGCTATACTACGAGGTATATCCGTAAAAAATCTGTGAACTGACCATACACCGCTCGCAGGCGGGTGTGGAGAGCTGCCTCCTCCCAGGACCGTTGGGGTGGAGCAGGGGGATGGAGAAAGCAGGTTTCCCCATCCTCGCACCCCGTGGGAGAGTCTGGAAGGGCTACGCCTTCCCAGGAACAACCGTTCTCATCACCGCGTTGTGCGCCATGCGTATGACCGTCTAACACAACACCGGGCTGGTGGAGAGGGGGGATGGGGAAACCTGGTTTCCCCATCCCCCGGCCCAGGGGAGAGTCTGGTGTGCGGCGTAGCCGCATGGAGAACTGGTATGACCATAGACGAACAAGCGGTTGACACCGTAACACTGGCGCCCGTGGAGCGTTCTTACCTGAACCGCGAGCTGAGTTGGATCGCCTTCAACCGGCGCGTTCTCGAGGAGGCGCGCGACCCGCGCAACCCCCTGCTGGAGCGGGTCAAGTTTCTGGCCATTTTTGCGTCGAACCTCGACGAGTTTTTCATGATCCGCGTCAGCGGGATCAAGCAGCAGATCAGCGCGGGGGTGCGGAAGCAGTCGCCCGATGGCCTGACGCCCACCGAGCAACTCATGGCGATCCGCCGTGAACTGCTGCCCTTGCTGGAGGAAGAACGCCAGCTCTTGCTGGAGGATCTGCTGCCGAACCTGCGCGCGCACGGGGTGTTCATCTACGACTATAGTGAACTCAACCCGGGCCAGCGTGCATGGGTAGAGACATATTTCCATCGGCATGTCTTTCCGGTGCTGACACCGCTGGCCTTCGACAGCAGCCGGCCCTTCCCGTTCATCTCGAATCTGAGCCTCAACCTGGCGGTCGTGATCCAGGATCGCGAGAAGGGCGAGTTGTTCGCCCGCGTCAAGGTGCCCGAGGTGTTGCCGCGCCTGGTGCAGTTGCCCCCCGATCTATGCGACGCGCCCGACGACCTGCCCGCCGGGCGCCAGGCTTGCTTTATCTGGCAGGAGCAGGTGATCGCTGCCCACCTCAACGCGCTGTTCCCCGGCGTCACGGTGCGGGCGAGCTATCCATTTCGAGTGATTCGCAACGCCGATATGGAGATCGAGGAGGACGAGGCCGATGACCTGCTGGCCACTATCGAACAGGGGGTGCGGCGGCGACGCTTCGGCGAGGTGGTGCGCCTGAAGGTGGATCACTCGATGCCCGAGCGCATCGTGCAGTTGCTGGCAACAAACCTGAAGATCAGCCCGACCGATGTGTACACGGTGCGGGGTCCCCTGGGCCTGGCCGACCTGATGAGCCTGCTGCGCCTGGATCGCCCGGATCTGAAGGACGCGCCCCATGTGCCGGTGCTGCCCCACGCCCTGCGCGATGACGTTGATATCTTCGAGGCCATCCAGCACGGCGATATTCTGTTGCATCATCCCTATCACTCCTTTTCGCCGATCATCGACTTCATTCAGGCCGCCGCGGACGACCCCGATGTGCTGGCGATCAAACAGACGCTCTACCGCGTGGGCAGCAATTCGCCGATCGTCAAGGCGCTGATGCACGCCCGCGAGCAAGGCAAGCAGGTGACCGCGGTCGTAGAATTGAAGGCCCGCTTCGACGAGGAAAACAACATCATCTGGGCGCGCCAGATGGAGCGGGCCGGCGTGCATGTCGTCTATGGGTTGCTGGGGCTGAAGGTGCATGCCAAACTGGCCCTGGTGGTGCGCAAGGAGCAGGATGGCATTCGCTGCTACGCCCATCTGGGCACCGGGAACTACAACGCCACGACGGCGCGCATTTATACCGACCTGGGCTTGCTCACCTGCCGACCCGAACTGACGGCGGATGTGGTGGATCTGTTCAACTTTCTGACTGCCTACAGCCGCCAGGAGACCTACCGTAAGTTGTTCGTCGCCCCGGTCACCCTGCGCGCCAACCTCAAACAGTTGATCAAGCGCGAAATCGAACGGCAACGCGCCTTCGGCGATGGACGGCTGATCTTCAAGATGAACGCTCTGGTCGACACGTCGATGATCAATGCACTGTACCGCGCCTCACAGGCCGGCGTGCGGGTGGATCTGATCGTGCGCGGGATGTGCAGCCTCCGCCCCGGCGTCCCCGGGCTCAGCGAGAACATCAGCGTGCGGAGCATCGTGGGGCCGTTCCTCGAGCACCACCGCATCTACTACTTCCACAATGGCGGCCAGCCCGAAGTGTACCTGGGCAGCGCCGATCTGATGGAGCGCAATCTCGATCGAAGGGTCGAAGCTGTCTTTCCGGTCGAGGATCCCGCCTTGATGCGCTATGTTCACGATACCCTGCTGCAAACCTATCTGGCCGACAACTACCGGGCGCGCGTGCTCAATCCTGATGGCACCTACACGCGCCTGAGCCCCACCAGCGAACTGGTTGACAGTCAGGATCCGACGCGCATGCTCGGCGACAGGTAATACCATATTCTTGCTGAATCCGACGTGTGTCGGAAAGGCCGCCCCGATCTGTCAGGCGCGGCGCCTGATGGTTTCCCGCCCGCCTCGGATTGCTCTATCATCAGCGATGCGGCTCTTCATCGCCCTCCCCTTACCCGCGCAGGTGCGCGCGGCGCTTGCCGCGGCCCAGGAGCGACTGCGCCGCGGCAACCCCCCGGTGCGCTGGACGGACGCGACGCGCATGCACCTGACCCTGCAGTTCCTCGGCGAGACCGGCGCGGCTCTGACGCCCACCTTGATCGCCGGTCTCGCCGAACTGGACGTGCCACCCATCCACCTGGCGCTCAGCGGTCTGGGGGCCTTCCCCGGGCTGCAGCGGCCACGGGTGATCTGGGCCGGCGTGGCGGGTGACATCGGCGCCCTTGACCGGTTACGGACCGCCGTCTTCGCGGTGACGACGCCGCTGGGCTTCGCGCCCGAAGCGCGCCCCTTCACGCCCCACCTCACCCTCGGGCGCCTGCGCGACGACGCGCGCCCGGAAGCGATCCGCGCCCTGGCCGCGACCCTGCGCGCCGCCGCACCGCTGCCGGCGCTGGCCTGGGAAGCGGGCCGGCCTATCCTCTACCAGAGCACGCTCAAACCCGAGGGACCGGTGTATACCGCCCTTGGGCCGGAAGCGGATGCGTGACCGCTAACGTAAACATGGGGGAACCAGGTTTCCCCCTACCCCCGCCCGCGGGAGGGTGTGGGAGGGCGCAGCCCGCACGCAGGGGGCTGGGGAAACCTGGTTTCTCCCTACCCCCACCCGGTGGGAGGGTTTGGGAGGGCGTAGCCCTCCCAGGAATTATTTTCATCCCGTCGGTGCGCGGCGGAGCCGCATGGAGGGCTGATATGGAGACCTCATGATGGACCCGACTTCCACCCCTTCAACCGTCGATCAGCTAGGGCTGGTCGGCCTGCCGATGCCGGTGCGGGAACTGGCACGCCGCCAGTGGGACGTGGTCGTGGTCGGCGCGGGGCACAACGGCCTGACCTGCGCAGCCTACCTGGCGCGGGCAGGCCGGCGCGTGCTGGTGCTGGAGGCCCGTGAGCGGGTTGGGGGCGCCTGCACGCTCGAAGAGGTCTGGCCGGGGGTGCGGATGTCGCCCTGCGCCTATCTCGCCGGCCTGGTGCACCCACGGGTGATTGATGAACTCGACTTGCCCCGGCGGGGCTTCGTGTGGACGCCGGCGCGCAACGGGTTGTTCGTTCCCTTCGAGGATGGCAGCAGCGTGCAACTCTACGAGGACGATGAGCGTTGCGAGGCCGAGATCCGCCGCTTCGCGCCCGGCGACCTGGCCGGCTGGCGCGAGATGACCCGGCTGATGAGCCGCCTGCGGGACGCGCTGCGGCCCCCTGGCGACGGCGACCTGTGGCTGGGCCAGCGTCCTGAGCGTGACGAGGTCGAGGCCCGGCTCGGTAATGACGAGGAACTGCGGGGTCTGCTCTTCGAGTGGAGCATGGTGGAATACGTCGAACGCTATTTGCGTGACGAACGGCTACAACTGGCCTACCTCGGCCAGGGGGTGATCGGCACGAACGCCAGCCCCTTCGATCCCGGCACGGCCTCGATCCATTTCCACCACTCCAGCGGGCGCCAGGGCGGCCACCCCGGCGCCTGGGGCTACGTGCGGGGCGGGATGGGCGTGGTTAGCTTCATGCTCTGCGATGCGGCGCGCGAGGCGGGCGCGGTGGTGGCGGCCAGCGTACCGGTGGCGCGCATCGTGCCTGGCGAAGGGGTGGAACTGGAGAGCGGCGACCGCGTCACTGCGCCGGTGGTGGTGTCGAACGCCGACCCCGTGGCGACCCTGCGGCTGCTCGGCGCCGCCGCCGACCCCGCCTGGCGCGCGCAGGTCGAGGCCCTGCCGATCGAAGGTTGCACGCTGAAACTGAACGTGCTGCTGCGCGAACTGCCGAACTTCCGCGCTCGCCCGGGGACCTTTGAAGCGCACCATCAGGCGCAGATCAACACGCCGTTGACCAAGGCCGAGTGGCGCGCCGGCTACGCAGCGGCACGGCGCGGCGAACTGCCCGCGCGCCTGTGGACCGAACGGCATCCGGGCGGCCGCCGGCGGGCATCGGCGCGAACTGCCCGCGCGCCTGTGGACCGAACTGTACTTCCAGACCGTTCACGACCCGACAGTGGCCCCGAAGGGTATGCACACGATGAGCGTGTTCGCCCAGTACGTGCCGTACCGCTTCGCCACCGGAGACTGGGCCACCCGCCGCGACGAGACTCGCGACCTGGCCCTGGCCTCCATCGCCCGTTTTACCAGCAACCTGCCCGACGCGGTGGTCGCGGTCGAGGCCCTGGGGCCGCCGGACATCGAGCGGAAAGTGGGCCTGACCGGGGGGCACATCTTTCAGGGGGAGTGCCTGCCGGCCCATATGTGGCACAACCGGCTCGACTACCGCACGCCGATGCCGGGATTCTACCTCTGCGGCGCCTGCACCTACCCCGGCGGCAGCGTCATCGCCGTGAATGGCCGCAACGCGGCGATGGCCATCCTTGGGGACGCATAACGCGCGTCCCTGGGGGCGCCCTAACATTGGTTGGGAAGAACGTGCAAGACGTTACGTCACACCCCGGGTCCGGCCCGCGCTGCAACAGATTTTTGCTTTTATGCTACACTAGACTCTGTTCAGATTGTCACGAGAACGGAATTACATGGAGGTGCCCAGATGAGCTGGAG
>DAOTYR010000227.1:0-6135 GCA_034434655.1 Chloroflexaceae bacterium | reverse complement strand
GGATTATACCAGCTCTCGTTGTAGTACTAGTAATATGCCAATGGTATTATCACCCCAAAGTCATAGCAGCACATTCTTCGGGGGGGCATCTATGAGCACACTGACAGTTGACAACCTTATTGAACAGGGCATCGCTGCCTTGCGGAGCGGGGATAGACGTGCCGCCGTCCAGCTCCTGTTCAGAGCGACCCAGGAAGATCCCGCGAACCAGCGCGCCTGGCTATGGCTTGCCGCGGTCGCGCCCGGGCCTGAGGGCATGCGCAATTGTCTCGAGCGCGTCATTGCCATTGATCCCGCCTCGCCCCTTGCCGACAAGGCCAGGGCTGGCCTGGCTCAGCTCGGCCCGGCGGCGACTACGGCGATCACCCCTCCTGCGACCACCCCGTCGCCGACTACGCTAGCCCCTGAACCGACGCCCATTCCGGCTGCACCAGCAATAGCTATGCCCTCGCCCTCGCCGGCTGAGGTCGCGCCGCAAACGGTGGTAGCATCGCCCGAGACGGTCATTGCTCCTGCACCACCCTTATCGACACTGCCTCCAACCGCCACACCGGCGCCGACGCCGCGAACGGAGTCGACCACGGTGGGCCGCCGCGCGCCCTGGGCAGACATCGTGCTGATCATCGCATCCTGCGCTGCGCTGGGCTGGTTCATCGGGCGCGGCATGTTCCTTGACTTCTGGGTGATTGGGCTGATAAGCAGCGTCTCTCTCTGTGGCCTACCCTCCGCCATCATTTATCACGGCAAGGGCCGCTCGGCCCTGGTGGGCTTCTTCGTCGGCAGCGGCCTCGGCATCATCGGGCTCCTTATCGTGGCCATTTCCGAGCCCGACCGGCGCCGACTCGAGGCCGACCAGCTAGCCAGTGGCGCTCTCCGCCGCTGCCCTTCCTGCGCCGAGCTCGTCCGTAGCGACGCGAAGGTCTGCCACTTCTGCCAGCGTGATCTCCCAGCCGAGATGCCGCCCCAACGCGCGGCCCGGCGCTCTAGCGGCCGCATCGAGCTGTTTGCTGGCGTAATTGCTGCGGTCGTCCTGCTCCTTGTGGGCTTATTCTTCGGTTCGATGACCGGCCTTCGGGCGTCCACTTCGCTACCGGACATCGAGGCCACAATTGATGCAGGGTTGCTTCGTTAAGGTGAGCGAGGTCTGGCTTGCGGCCACGGCGTGGCATGGTCGGGGGCGTGCATCGGATCTGATACGCGCCTCCGGGGCTGAAGGATAGGCGCATCCAGCGGACGCACGGGCCTGGCTGGTGTGTCTGGGGACGAGACGCCGTCCAGCCCGTTTACAGAGCCTGACTGCTCGGTAGCTGCCGCGCTGTGGCACATCACAGAGAGGAGGGGAACAGGCAAAAGCAGGCAGACATGAAGTTATCTTCACTCTTCAGCCCTCAGCCCTCAGCCCTCAACCCTCTTCCCCTCGACCCGGCAAATGGCGGCGAAGGCGCACGCGGGGGGGCACTTCTCGGTGGGGCGCACCGGGAAGATCCCCGCGCGGCTCCCGCTGATTGCGGCGGCGAGCCGTTCACGCAGGGCCGCTTCGGCCGCGGGGCGCTCAGCGGGGGTGAGGGGCCGGCTGCGCCGCCCGCTGCCGATCATCAGAAATGCCGCCCGGTCCACGCGCTGCCCTGGCCCGGCCAGTTGCTCGGCCGCCAGGACGTACAGGGTCAGTTGCACGTCCCGCCCTTCGAGGGTTCGGTCGAGTGGGCCGGGATCGCTGCCGCTCTTGTAGTCAATCAGCGCCAGGCGCCCCTGCCCATCCTGGTCAATCCGGTCAATGCGCCCCGCCACCAGCGCCGGTCCCGCGGGGGTCTCCAGGCGTAAGGGCGGCAACCCGCGGCCCAGCCCGAAGCTCTCTTCGACCCCCGCGGGCCGGAAGCCCTCCCAGCCAGCGGCGTCGCGCAGCCAGCGGCGCGCGGCGCGGATGAGCGTCGCCCGCGCCTCCTGGCGCTCCCAGTCCCAGAAGGGACCCGGCTCGAAGCCGTAGGTCTGCGGGGCGGTGTCGAGCACTTCGTCGGCGGCCGCGCTCAGGGCGGCAAGGATCTGCTCCTCGCTGGCGGCGTCGAAGGGTTGGCCGAGCCGCGCCCAGCGCGCCCCGGCGCGGGCGAGGATGGCGTGGTAGATGCGACCGCGCCCGGCCTGGGCCAGGCCCTCCTCGGGGTCGTCGCGGGGCGCGAGTTGCAGCACGTGGGCCGCGGCGAAGCGGTAGGGGCACAGGGTGTAGTCGTTAATCTGAGTGGCGCTCCAGCGGTAGCCTGGCCCGAACCGGCGCCGCAGCGCCTCCAGCGCGGCGGGGTGGGTCACCAGGCCCTCGTAGGGGCCGCGCGGTGCGGCGCTGGCCCGCTGCCGCTCGACGGCGATGGCCCGCCGCGCGTGCTCGACCAGATCCAGGGGCACCCCCGCCGGGGTCTGGGCCAGGTCGTTCCCCTGGGCAGCGTGGGCGATCAGGGCCTCCTGGGCCGAAGCGGCTTCATCGGGGTCGGGCGGGCTGCCGGCGCGAATCTCGCGCATCGCGACCCCACCGGTGAAGAGGTCGGTCAGGGCGCGCAGGTAGGGCGAAGGGCGGATCTCATTGCCGCGTTCGTCCAGGCGGGTATAGGTCAGGGTCAGCCCGGCGCGCGCCCGCGTGACGGCCTCGTAGAAGAGCGAGCGTTCGTCGCCGGGGTCGGGCGGCGGCGGGGCGGCGCCGCGCCCGGCGAGCAGCGCCCGCTCGCGGCGGGTGTAGAAGGGCGGCTCGACCGCGGGCGCGGGGATCTCGCCCTCGGCGAGGCCAAGCGCCACCACGTGGGCGAAGGCGCTTCCCCGCGCGGCGAGCATCGGCAGCACCGCGACCTTGCCGGCCCGTGGCGTTTCACCGCCGTCGCGCAGCCCGTCGAGCAACCCGCCGAACTCGGCCACGAAGGCGGCCAGGGTGAGCGGCGGCTCGTCCAGCGCCTCGGCGACCCGCTCCCGTTCGTCCAGGAGCCGTTGCAGCAGCGCCACCTGCGTCTGGCTGAAGGGGAAGCGTTCCGGCGTTGCTCCCGCCGGCGGCGCGTGGGGCTGCCAGCCGAGGAGCCGGCGCACCCAGGCCACATAGGTTCCCGGCGCGGCCACGGGCGGCGGATCAAGCCAGGCGGCGAAGGCGTCGAGCAGGGCCAGCAGCGCCGCGGCTTCCTCGGGCGTGGCGGGGGGCCGTTCCTCGTCGTCGGGCAGCGGCGGCGCGGCCCCGGCCAGGGCCGCGAGCGCGCCGCGCAGGCGTGGCAGACCGCGCGTCGCTCCGCCCCCGCGCGTCGCGCGGTCGAGCATGGCGGCGGCGGCGGCGAAGGTGGCGATCGGCGGCGCGCCGGCGCCGAGCAGTTCAGCCGGCGCCAGGGTGTCGAAGGCGCGCCAGCACTCCACCAGGGCGCGGCGCGGGTACCCGGCAAGCGGCAGTTCGAGCAGCGCCCGCAGCGCCGCGACGGGCGGGGTCTCGCCCAGGGGCCGGCCCTCGAACAGCGCCACCGCTACGCCGTACTCGGCCGCCACCTCGCGCACCAGCGCCGGATACAGATCGCCTCCGCGGTAGAGCAGCGCCACCGCTTCGGGCGCGATGCCGGCCACCAGCAGCCCGCGGACGCGACGCAGGGCCGCCCGCACTTCCCGTTCCCGATCCGGCGCGCCGATGATCGTCACCGCGCCGCTGGCGTCCGCCGGTGGCGGGGGTTCGAGCGTGAATAGATGGCCCTCGATGTGTGCCAGGGCGGGGGCGAACGCGCCGTGGCGCGGCAGGTAGGCGACGTGGGCCTCGGGCAGCGCCGCGCGCAGGGCCTCCAGGGCGCGGGTGAAGCGCTGGTGCGCCGGGCGCTCGCTCGTGTCGCCGGTGAGGGTGATCAGCGCGCGCCCCGCGGCTCTGGCCAGCGCCGCCACCAGGCTCACCTGCACCGCTGTCATCTGGTCGAAGCCATCCACTACCAGCAGGTCCAGGGAACGGGTCAGGCGCGGGTTGGTCGCCACCAGGTCGCGGGCGCGGAGGATCAGGCCCTCTTCATCGGTCAGGCCCAGCCGGTCCAGGGCCGCCAGGTAGGCGCGGTAGATCGCCGCCAGTTCGGCGTCGTAGGGTGTGACACCGGCGCCGGCCAGGCGCTCCGGGTCAATCGCGCCGGCGCGCAACTCGCCGATCAGCCGCAGGGCGTCTTCCACCAGACCGCGCTTTGTCGCCACCTCGGCGAACAGGGGCAAGCGGCCCGCGGCGACCTCGGCGCGCAGCGCGGCGCGCAGCGCGGCGACGCGGGTGGCCTGGCTCGCCAGCCGGAGGCGCGCCCCGCCGGCGCGGGCCAGCGCGCCGGCCACTCGCGTGAAGGGTCCCACGGTAAGCCTGCTTGACGGAAGGCGCAGCAGAAGGCGCTGGCGGTGCAGGGCGCTCGGCAGGAGCAGCATGGCGCGGCCCCGTCGCGGCGCGGCCAGTTCGCGCAGTGCCGCTTCGGTCTTGCCCGCCGCGGCGGGACCGATCAAGAGGGTGATATCAGCCATATGCGGCTAGACTCAATACCTTATCAAATAAGCGCATACGGCGCCGCAGCCCCCCTCCCAACCTCCCCCCGCTGGGGGGAGGAGCCGGACTCCCTCCCCCAGCGGGAGAGGGCTAGGGAGGGGGCAGTCATCTTCGTTGAAAAGCATTGCGGCTAGACTCCCATCTCTTCCCGTGCCGCGATGCCCGCGGCGTGGGGCGCCAGGGCCTGGAACAGTTCCAGGTAGCGCCGCGCCGCGGCGTCCCAGGAGAAGGCGGCGGCCCGCGCGCGCGAGGCGGCGCCCATGCGCCGGGCCAGATCGCGGTCGGCGGCGAGGCGGCGCAGATGGCCGGTGAGCGCGTCCACGTCGCCCCAGGCGAAGCTCCAGCCGTTGACGCCCTCGGCAACCAGCTCGGCGGCGCCGCCGGTGCGGGTCACCACCACGGGCAGGCCTGCCGCCATGGCTTCGAGGGTCGCCACGCTCATGCCCTCGTTGTAGGAAGGCAGAGCGAAGACGTGCGCGCCGGCGTAGCGGGCGGCGATCTGCTCGCGGGGCACATAACCCGCGAAGGTTACCCGTTCTGCCACGCCGAGGCGCTGCGCCAGGTCCTGGTACGCGGCGCGGGCGTCACCCTCGCCGACCAGTTCGAGGCGCAGGTCGCATCCAGCGGCGGCGAGGCGGCGCAGGGCCTCGATCAGATGGGCCTGCCCCTTGCGCTCGATCAGCCGCGCTACGCAGATCACCCGCAAGGGGCCGCCATCGGCAATCGGCGCCGGCTGAAAGGCCCGCGGATCCACCCCGTTCGGGACAAGATCGATTGTCAGTTCCGGGCTGATGGCCAGCATCATATCGGCCTCGCCCTGACATTTTGCCACAACCCGGCCAGCATTGCGCCAGATAGCCTTGATGACCGGTGTCAGCATGGGGTACAGCGGCCCGTAGCGTTGTTCGAAGCCGGGAATATCGGGGCCGCAGACGCGCACCAGGTAGGGCAGGCCGGTGAGGCGATGCAGGGCCAGGGCCACGCCCCCGGCGGGCACAGCGCTCCAGGCGAAGACCAGGTCATATGGCGCGGCCCGGTGCAGGCGCAGGGCGAGGGTCAGGGCGCGGGCGGCGTAGGTGAGCAACTCGCGGTTACTGGAGTGGTGGATATTCTGGTTATTGACCGGCACCTTGAAGATCCGCGCCTCCGGCGCAAAGGCTTCCTGTTCTTGCCGGCGCCCCAGTGCCGAGGTCACCAGGTCAACCTCCAGGCCTGGCGTCCCCGCCAGGCGCTCCAGGATGGCCCGGTTGACCGTGCCCGTGCCGCCCCCCAGGGGTGGAAACTCGTTGTTGAGCATGAGTATGCGCATAGGCGTGGAGGTGTGAAGTTGAGGTGACCATCGTTCGCAGCGTTCAGCCCCCCTCCCGGCCTCCCCCCGCGGGGGGGAGGAACCGAACTCCCTCCCCCAGCGGGGGAGGGCTAGGGAGGGGGCCGTCACCGTGCCCGCGGAGCCGCGCCGCGGGTGTCCCGCCCGCGCTCCCGGGCCGGTTGCATCGGGCGTGGTGCGCCCCGCGTATGGGGCCTGACGTGAACATGGGGGAACCAGGTTCCCCCATACCCCCGCCCGCGGGAGGGTTTGGGAGGGCTACGCCCTCAAGCAGGGGGATGGGGAAACCGGGTTTCCCCAT
>DAOTYR010000226.1:0-9398 GCA_034434655.1 Chloroflexaceae bacterium | reverse complement strand
GGGGGGAGGAGCCAGGTTCCCTCCCCAGCGGGGGAGGGTCAGGGAGGAGGCGGTTCGGGACGCGACGGGAGCATACCGCATAGCCTCGCTGAAACCATGTCAGCCGTCCATGCGGCTGCGCCGCACACCGGCGGGATGAACATATTCCTGGGAGGGCGCAACCCTCCCACACCCTCCTACCGGGTGGGGGATGGGGAAACCGGGTTTCCCCATCCCCCTGCGCACGGGCTGTGCCCTTACCTTCCCGGGGGCGCGAGTGCGGGGAAACCCGGTTTCCCCACACCCCTCACCGAGGGCTTATGTTCACGTTAGACTTGATTCACACCTATGTCACTGGTGGAAGGGTATGGGGGAGTCGCAGCCTCCCCGCGCCCTTCCACCACGTACGTCCTGGTACTGCCAGTATAAATGAGTCATCTGGACATTCCAGGGGGCAGGGGATGACAAGAGGATTACACCCCAACGGGTCGTTAACCAGCCTCATGACCTGAGCGTCGCACGATCACCACCCGGTCGCGCCCGGCCAGGTCCTGATGCACATGCACCTGGGCGCCGGGCAGGGCGGCTCGCGCCAGGTCGGCCACAACCCGACCCTGCCAGGCCCCGATCTCCAGGAGCAGGGCGCCGTGGGGATGCAGGGCCGCCGGCGCCATCGCCAGCAGGCGCCGGTAGACCGCGACGCCATTGGGCCCGCCGTCGAGGGCCAGGCGTGGCTCGTAGGTGCGCACGTCCGGGGCAATCTCATCGTAGACGGTGTACGGCGGGTTGCTGACGATCAGGTCCACAGCTTCGGGGAGGGGCGTGAGCAGATCACCCTGGAGCAGGCGCACGCGCCCCTCCAGCCCGTGCCGGGCGACGTTGCGCGCGGCCACCGCCAGGGCCTCCGCCGAGAGGTCCACGGCATAGACCAGGGCCGCGGGCAGGTGCGTGGCCAGAGCAATGGCAATGGCCCCGCTGCCCGTGCCGATGTCCGCAATGGTAAGGCCTGGCCGGCCCGCCGTACCGGTCTGCATCTGCAGCAGGCGCCGGGCCTCGGCCAGGGCCAGTTCCACCAGCACCTCGGTTTCGGGGCGGGGTATCAGGGTCGCGGGGGTCACCTCCAGGTCCAGGCCATAGAACTCTTTGTGCCCCACCAGATAGGCCACCGGCTCGCCCTGCTCGCGGCGGGCCACCAGCGCGGCGAAGGCGACTGCCTGCCGGGTCGAGGGATGGTGCTGCCGCTCGGCGAGCACCCGCGCTCGAGGCCAGCCCAATGTATGCGCCAGGAGCAACTCGGCGTCGAGCCGGGGGGTGGCACTGGTCGCCTGGAGGCGGGCCGTGGCGTCATGGAGCAGTTCGGCGATCGATGCTGGCATGGCCCCCTAACTTGAACATAAGCCTTCGGCGAGGGGGGTGGGGAAACCGGGTTTCCCCATCCCTCAGCGGACGCGGGCCGGAGGCCCGCGCACCCAGGCCCCGGCCCCTGGGAGGGTTTGGGAGGGCGCAGCCCTCCCAGGAACAACCGTGTGTGCATTGCGGCGTGGTGCGGCGCAGCCGCATGGACGGCTACCGTGAACATAGGCTCTCGAAGAGGGTGTGGGGAAACCGGGTTTCCCCACGCCCCCGCCCCGCAGGGGCATGGGGAAACCGGGTTTCCCCATTCCCCACCCGCGGGAGGGTCTGGGAGGGCGCAGCCCTCCCAAGAACAAACTTATGTTCATTGCGGCGTTGTGCGGCGGAGCCGCATGGACGGCTGAGGTGAAAGGTATTATTGCTAAAATCCGGCCACGGCCCAGGCCACCTCGGCGAGGCGGGCCTGCCCGCGCGCCGAGAGATGGAAGTAGTCGTAGGCAGAGATGTCCGCGGCCTCCAGCCGGATGCCAGACACCGCGCCGCCATCGTGGCGACACTGGGGGTAGCCGGCGCACACCTCGGCGATCTGCTGGTTGTATTCCGCCACCCGCTGGCGCACCCGCTCGCGTCGCGCCACGTCCTCCGGCGCATCAGAGCGGGGCCGGGCCAGGGCCGTAGGACAAACGTCGAAGAGCGCCCAGATAGCCACCGCGGAACGGTTGTCGCGCAACAGCGACACGAGCTGGGTCGGGTCAGGGATGCTCAGCACCAGGACGCGGGCGCCTGGCGAGCCTTCGGCCAGGCGCGCCAGGGCGGTGTCGAATTGCCGGCGGAAGGTTGCCACCGGCGTCATGGCCGCCTCGGTCGCCGCGCAGGCGTCGTTGCCCCCCATCAGGACGGCCACGTACTCGGCTTTGATGGCGTTGACGGTGCTCATCTGTGACGGCAGATCGCCCATGCGCGCGCCGATGCGCGCCAGGTTGTAGACATTGCCGCTCAAAGCCGGGTTGCGCGTGGCCAGGCGCAGGGCCAGGCTGTTGACCTCCGGGCTGGCGCCGCTGGCCCAGGAGTAGGCGGTATTGTCGGCGAAATAGCGCGGCCCGCTGCCCACCGCGCTGGTCAGCGAGTCGCCGGCGGCGGCCATCGAAGCGGGCAACCGCGCCTGGGCTTGCATCGGCGCGGCGCGCATCCAACCTGTCAGGATCAGCAGGAGGATCAGGGATCCCGCGACGATGACCTGACGGAGCGTTCGAGCGTGTGATGGTACCGTGGCACGCATAGTATTTCAACGAGACTTCATCCGGCGCGAGGCTGATGCAACGCCCCGCTCCCGCGGTGGAGTTTGGGGCTCAGGCATGGTTTCGCTGCGCGGCCCTGGGGGAGGTGCGGAGGAGCCTGGCGCTCCGCAATCCCCCGAACCTCCCCGCAGAGGGGCGGGGGCATGGGAAAACCAGATCTCCCCCCATCCCTCCAGGCTCTTCAATCGCGCGTCCGCAGTTCGCCATCATGGCTCGCTCCGCGCGCTACTTCATCGTACACCGACTCGATGCGATCCGCCACCGCGGACCAACTGAATTGCGCCGCCCAGGCGGGCGCGGCGGCGGCCATGGCGGCGCGGCGCGGCGGGTCGGCGAGCAGGGTGTTCAGCGCCTCGGCCAGGGTCAGCGGATCGCGCGGGGGAACGAGCAGGCCGGTGCGGCCCTCGTCAACCACCTCGGGGAAGCCGCCGAAGCGCGAAGCCACCACCGGCAGGCCGCAGGCCTGGGCCTCAACCAGCCCGATGCCGAAGGTCTCGCTGGCGTGGCTGGTAGCCACGAGCAGGTCGGCGCTCCGATAGAGGTGCGGCAACACCTGGCGCTCCACCATACCCAGGAAGCGCACCCGCCCGGCCAGACCCATGTCAGTGGCGAGGCGCTCCAGGCGCGGGCGATCCTCGCCGTCGCCGGCAATGGCGAGCCGCGCCCCGGGCACCTGAGCCAGGGCGCGGATGGCGGTCTCGACGCCCTTCCAGGGTTGCAGGCGCCCGACGAAGAGCAGCAGCGGCGTCCGCGCATCGGCGCCGACGGCCGCGCGCCAGGCGGGATCGGCCGGGCCAGGGCTGAAGAGGCCGGTGTCGATGCCGTTGAACACCACCTGCGGCGCGAAGCCGTAGCGCCCGGCCACGGTCGCGGCATTGAAGCGCGAGCACGAGACGGCAGCATCCACGCGGGGGGCGAGGAGAGCATCGCCGGGGTAGAAATCTTCGCCGTGGCAGCCCAGGATCACCCTGGCCCCGCCGAGACGCCGGGCCAGGAGCGCCGGCCCCAGGTCGTAGGGCTTCTGGATGTGGATGACGTCGTAGCCCCCGCGGGCCAGTTCGGGCAGCGCGGCGACGGCCAGGCTGAGCCGTTCGAGCAGCTTGGCCTCCGCATAGGCTCGTCGCAGCGGCGGCAAGGCCTGCCAGAAGCGCCGCGAGACGAAGGGAAAGGTCAGCACCCGCACGCCGGGGGCATGCTCGCGCCGCGGCCCCACGCCGCCGATGATCGTCACCCGGCGACCCCGCGCGGCCAGCTCGCGCCCCAGATCCCACACGAAGCTCTCGACGCCGCCGTAGCGGGTGGTGGTGGTGAGATTGTAGAGACAGATGTGCATACACCTATCCGTTGGAGCAGGGGCATGGGGAAACCGGGTTTCCCTATTCCCTCACCCCGCGGGAGGATTTGGGAAGGCTACGCCCTCCCAGGACCAACCGTTTTGCATCCCGTGGGGTTGTGGGGAAACCGGGTTTCCCCACACCCCCGCCCGCGGGAGGCTTTGGACGGGCGCCGCCCGCACGCAGGGGGATGGGGCAACCGGGTTTCTCCACACCCCCGCCCGCGGAAGAGATTGGGAGGGCGCGGCTCTCCCAGGCACAACCCTTTTTTCACCTTGTTGGTGTGCGGCGTAGCCGCATGGAATGGTATCAATGGTCTTTGAGAAATTCATCCGCTATGCCGGGCTGGCCGTGGGGCTGAAGCCCTCGGCCAGGGGATGCGAAGGCCGCCTGCGCGGCCTATACCGGATTATGTATTCAAAGACCATAAGCCCCCGGCTACGGAATGCGAAGCCCGCCTGCGCGGGCTAGAGCGGATGATGTCTTCAAAGACCATCATAGCACCCTGAGCCACCAGCGCTTCAGCGGCAGGCGCAGGCGGGCGAGCTGGGCGCGGTCCTGCTCCTCCAGGCCGCCGAACAGACGCAGGGCGCCAAAGAAGCTCACCGCGCCCGCCAGGGCCAGGCCCAGCAGCCAGACCGCCTCGCGCAGCCGGTCGGCCAGGGTAACCACCTCGGGCAGCGGCGGCAGCAGGCCCCGCAGGCCCAGCAGCGCCAGGGCCAGGAGCGCCGAGGCTCCCAGCACCCGCCCGGTGAAGCGCCAGGGCCAGCGCAGGCCCAGCAGGCGCATGCCGTTCCCCGTCACCCACAGCCCGGCGGCTACCCGCGCCAGCCCGAAGGCCAGGGCCACCCCCACCAGGCCCAGGCGCGGCGGCAGCAGCCAGGCCAGCGGCGCCACCACCAGCAGGATGATCAGCCGCGAGGCGATGATGACGCCCAGGCGCTCGTAGACGATCAGAGCGTTGTGGGCCGTGGTGAGCAGCGATTCGAGGAACAGGCAGGGGACCAGCGCCCACACAATCGCCGCGGCCACCAGGTACTGCGGCCCCACCACGACCAGGGCCGGTTCGGCCAGCAGCATCAGCCCGACCCCGCCGGGCACGAACAGCAGCAGTTGCAGCCGCACCAGCGACTGGTAGGCCCCATTGAGCGTGCCACCCTCCCCCTGACGCACCCGCGTGAACAGAGGCACCTGCACCCCCACCATCGGCGTGTAGAGGTAGCCCAGGGCCATCCGCGCCAGCGCCGCCCCAGCCGTCAGCACCGCCGCGTCGCTTACCCCGCCCGCCAGGTAGATGGCGAACGACGCGCTGGCCAGGAAGTCGGTTAGCGTCATCAGGAACGAGACCCCGGTGTAGGACGCGAAGCCCGGCGGCAGCCAGGGCGCGCCGGGTGGAAGCGCGGGCATCGCCGGGGCCCAGGTCCGCTGTTCGAGCCACAGGCGCGCCACCTGCCACCCCGCCAGGGCCACGGCAATGGCCGGCGCCAGCACTGAGGCCACCAGCACGCCGAGGATGTCCCACCCATCGGGCAGGAGCAGAATGGCGGCCACGCTGAGCAGTTGCGGCAGCAGCCCGGCGGCCAGGGCGATGCTGTTCCATGCCCGTTGCTTGAAGAAGCTGTTCAGGTAGGCCATGAACATGTCGTAGCACACGCCCAGGAAGAGCAGGGCCACGATCGCCCCGATCACCAGCCAGCCGAAGTTGCCCAGCAACCCGAGCAGCCCGGCCTGGTCGGCGGGGCCGAGCTGGGGGTCGTCCAGCACCCGCCGGCGCAGCGCCTCCAGGTAGGCTTCGCGGTACAGCGTCGCCAGGCCGGCGGCAAGCACAGCGAGCACGACCATCTGCAGGGCGAAGACGGCGGTGAGCAGGCGCAGCACCGCCCGCGGGCCGCCGAGACGACTGACCTCGGGGATGTACTTCGGCAGCGCCCGCGCCGTGCCCAGGTCCACCACCGTCCCCAGGCCGTTGTTGGCCCCGCTGATCAGCGCCAGCAGCCCGTAACCGGCCTGGGTGAGAAAATTGAGCTTGACGATGGTTGCCAGCACCTCGGCGGCCAGGCGCAGCGGCACGAAGACCGTGTTCCAGACCACGGCCTTCGAAACCTGGGTGGCGAGCGAGGGCTTCCTGGCCTCGGTCGAAGACATAGCCGCCTACACTAGTTCCTGTTGCATAGATTGCGTGCCCATTCGACGGCGGGGGATGGGGAAACCGGGTTTCCCCATACTCCCGCCCGCGGGAGAGCCTGGCCCTCACGCGGGGGTATGGGGAAACCGGGTTTCCCCATACCTCAGCGGACGCGGGCCGGAGGCCCGCGCACCCAGGCCCCGGCCCCTGGGAGGGTTTGGGAGGGCTGCGCCCTCCCAAGAACAACCTTATGTTCATTGCGGCGTTGTGCGACATAGCCGCATGGAGGGCTGAAATGGTATTACTCCTGGCGGCCCCAGCGCGCCTCAATGGCGCTGAAGACGACGCTGATCGGCCGGGCCGAGGAGGCGGCCTCTGGCTCGGCAGGGGCGCGGGTGGTCAGCCGGTGCGCGCCGGGCGGGGCCAGCAGGCGCAACGCCACCCGCATCTCGGCAGGCTGAACGGTCAGACGGGCGAGGGGTGCGTCGTCCAGGTCGAGCGCCAACTCTCGCGGGCGCAGGTAGCTCGCCAGGCTGAAGCTGAGCGTCACCGGTAGAGGCGCGGCGGTGGGATTGACCAGGATGATCTCTCCCCTGTCCGCCATCCAGCTCCACACGCGCTCGCCCTCGCGCTCCGGCGGGTACCAGCCGGCGCGGATGAAGGCAAACGGCAGAACCGGCCCCTCAGGCGCGGCGTACACCCGGAGCGTCTCATCGGCGTACTCCGGGCTGACGCCGGGAAGCAGGTCGGCGATCACGCCCTCCAGGGCGCGCTCCGCGCCGGCCTCCAGGCGCGACCGCTCCACCACGATGTGGCTGATGCCATAGGAGCGCAGGGCCGCCCGTCTCTCCTCGGGCGTGGCGGCGAGAAGCGGCTGCGCGGCGCGCGGCTCCCACAACTCGCGCACGCCGGGGGCATGGGGCGGATCGTAGGGCGGCGTCCGGGCCAGGAACCCGCCCAGGATGGGGCGCTGGTGGCGCATCTGGGCCAGCAGCGCCTGGCTGTCTTCCATGGGCGGCGGGAGCACCAGCAGGGCGCCGGGCGCGCTCGCCAGCGTCGCATAGTAGGGATGCGTCGCCGGGGTCCACAGCGGCCAGCGCGGGGGCAAGAACTCCAGCCCGATAGCCAGGAGAGCCACGAGGGGCAGCCAGACGCGCCAAGCGGGGCCGGCGCGAGCCATGAGCGCCCGCAACCCCAGGCCGGCCAGCACCGCCAGGGCAACCACGCTGATGATCACGAAGTGGCCCGGGCGGTGAGCCAGGTTGCCGCCGGGCAGGGCCGCCAGCCCGGCGTAGGGAAGGGGAATGCCGGTGCGCCAGGGGCCGACCTGCAACCTGGGGCCGAGGGCCAGCACACCCGCCGCCAGTCCCAGCGCCGCCCAGCGCCAGGCCGCGCCGGGGTCCAGGCGCAGGGCGACGAGGGCCAGCAACAGCGGGGTGAGGCCCAGGGCCACGTTCCAGGCGGCGATGTAGGGGTGCCAGCCCTCGCCCAGGGCGCGCGAGGCTTCGCCCCAGAGGGGGTGCAGATTGCTTGGCAGCCAGAAGTCCAGCAGGTTCGCCGAGCGGTCGCCGAGCAGGGCCATCCCCGGAGCGGGATCGCTCTGGCCCAGCGCCCCGCGCAGCAGGGGCGGCAGGAGCGGGGCTAGCAGCAGCGCCGCCAGGCCGGCCGCCGCCGCCAGACGCAGCGCCGCCCCGCCCAGCGCCCGCGACCCGGCACGGTAGGGTAGCCAGAGCGCGGCCATGAACAGGCTGGCGATCGCGGCGAAGAAGAAGTAGTACCAACTCGTGTAGCCGATCAGCCCGAGCAAGGCCCCGGCCAGCGCCGCGTCGCGCCAGCCGCCCTCCGGCGCGGCAGCGCGGAGCAGGAACAGCGCGTACAGCGGCAGCCACTGCACCGCCGCCAGTTCCAACTGCCCATCCCAGACCTTGGTCATATGGAACGGCGCGAAGGCGAACACGCACCCGCCGACGAAGGCAACCACCGGCTGCCGGGTCACGTGGAGCGTCAGGGCAAAGCCCCCCAACCCGGCCAGGACGAAGGAGAGCAGCATGGCCGCATTGTAACCGGCGATGGGACCGAAGAGCGCCGTGACGGGCAGCGCCAGCAGGCCATTGCTGCTCGTAAAGGTCTGCGTCGCCAGGGCGACGCCGGTGGGATGGAAGAGGAGATCGGTGAAGAAAGGGTTCTTGCCCGCGGTCACGGCCCGATGGAACCACCACAGGTTCCAGACGTTCTGCCAGCCGTCCACATTGGCGACGGGGCCACCGGGGATGGCCGTGGCGAAGACCGGCAGCACCGGGGCCAGGGCGAACAGGCTGAGAGCCAGATAGCCCAGGGTCGCCGCCAGCCAGAGCGACCCGAGCGTCCGCAGCGGCAGCGTCAGCCGTCCGGCGTGGTTCATGCGCCCACCCTGGTCAGGGCCAGTTCGAACATCCCCACGTACCAGCGACGCTGGGCGCGGTAGGCCGCCTCCTCGAGGCCCACGCGGCGCAGAAGGGCGCGCGCGGCCCGCCGGCTGGCCTTGCGGCTCGCCAGACGCCCGGCGCGCAACTGCTCCTCACGCAGATCCCGCACGCGGAAGCCGAGCGTCTCGCAGAGCCGCACCAGTTCGGGGTAGTGAAAGTAGTGCATCTCGCTGAGGCGCTGCATGTCGCGGAAGGCTGCCCCGGCCTTGCTGCGCCCCCGCGCAGCGATGATCGCCTCGGCCAGCGGGCGGGGCAGCCAGTTGATGCCCCGGATGTGGTAGTGAGGGTCCACCCAGGCCCGCCGGTTAATCGCGGTGATGAGGGCGTGGCCGCCGGGCCGCAGCACCCGCCGCATCTCCCCCAGCACCGCCCGCGGGTCGCGCACGTGCTCCAGCACATCCCAGGCCGTCAGCGCATCACACGAGGCATCGGGCAGGGGCAGGGCCTCGCCGGCGGCATTGACGACCGGCAGACGCAACCCGTGGCGCGCCGCGCGCAACTCGATGATCCGGCAGTAGGCCAGGTTGTACTCGCAGGCCATCACCTCCGCGCCCCGCAGCGCCGCCGCCACCGCGAAGCCGCCCATGCCCGCCCCCAGGTCAAGCAGGCGCAGCCCCTCGAGCGGCCCGGCGATCCGGGTGAGCATGGCCAGGCGCTCGTCCTGGTAGCGCTCCTGGTTGATGCGGCGCTCGCGCCAGCGCGCAAAATCGCGCCGCCAGGCCATGTGGCGCAGCCACGGGTCAATCGCCCGCTCGAGGGTTGCCAGATCAGTTGTGGAGGTTGGTTCGATCACCTGGGGTTACGTGGCTTGCAGGAAGGCATAGTTCACACTGCGGCCCCCAAA
>DAOTYR010000225.1:0-1924 GCA_034434655.1 Chloroflexaceae bacterium | reverse complement strand
GAACTGGCGATGATCTACGCGGCCATCGGCATGAGCTTCCAGGGCTTCCGCCCGGTGGTGGAGATGCAGTTCGCCGATTTTATCTCCACCGGCTTCGACGCGATCGTGCAGTTCGCCGCCACCAATCACTACCGCTGGGGCCAACCCGTGCCGATCACCATCCGCGCGCCGGGCGCGGGCGGCCTTCGCGCCGGCCCCTTCCACTCGCAAAGCAATGAGGCCTGGTTCGCGCATACCCCCGGGCTGAAGGTGGTGGCTCCCGCCACTCCCGCCGACGCCTGGGGCCTGCTGGTCAGCGCCATTCGTGATCCCAATCCGGTGATCTACTACGAGACGAAGTATCTCTACCGTTCGCTCAAGGGGCCCGTCGTCAGCGGCGAGGCGGGTCTGGCGCCGATCGGCGTGGCGGCCCTGCGCCGCGAGGGCGAGGAGTTGTCAATCATCACCTACGGCGCGATGGTGCACGAGGCCATGGCCGTCGCCGCGGACCTGGAGCGCGCCGGGCACAGCGTCGAGGTGCTCGACCTGCGGACGCTCAAACCGCTCGATGAGGCGGCCATTCTGGCCACCGCCCGCAAGACCGGCAAGGTGCTCATCGTTCACGAAGCCAACCGCACCTGCGGCGTCGGCGGTGAGGTGGCCGCGCTGATCGCCGAGCATGCCTTCGAGAGTCTCGACGGCCCGATCACCCGTGTGGCCGCTCCCGACACGCCCGTGCCCTATAGCCCGCCCCTGGAGGACGCCCATCGTCCCGATGCGGCGAAGATCCGCGCCGCGGCGCAGCGGTTACTGGAGTTTTGACGTGACAGGACGTACAATGATGATGACCGACGCACGTATCTCACGCGCCCGGCCTGAGGCCTACGCCGCGGCCCACATGGGCGCCGCGCTGCACGACAGCTCCGCCCGGGGTCACGTCTGGATGCGCGACCGCGATCGCGCCGCGCTGCTGCACCGCCTCTCGACCAACCACATCGAGCGCCTACAACCCGGCGAGGGGACCGAGACGGTGCTGACCACGCCGATTGGCCGCATGATCGACCTGCTCGATGTATACTGCCTGGAGGACGGGTTGTTGCTGGTCACGAGTCCGGGGCAGGGAGCGACGATCCATGGGTACCTGCGGAAGAACATCTTCTTCAACGACCGGGTGAAGGTGGAAGATGCCGGCGCCACCCTTGGCGAGGTGACGCTGTACGGCCCGCGTGCCGCGGCGTTGCTGGCCGGCCTGGGCATCGCCGTCGCGGAACTGGCGCCTCGCGGCATCGCCGTGGCCACGTGGCAGGACACGCCGCTCTACGTGGCGGGCGCGGCGCCGATCGGTGGGAGCGGCTACCGCCTGATGGCCGCCCCTGACACCCTGGAGGGCCTCGGCGCCGCCCTGGGCGCGGCGGGCGCCGTCTGGCTCGATGCAGCCACCTACGACGTGCTCCGCGTGGAGCGCGGCTATGCGGCCTTCGGGCGCGAGTTGTCGCAGGAGTACATTCCGCTGGAGACCGGTCTGTGGAGCGCGGTGAGCTTCAACAAGGGCTGTTACGTGGGCCAGGAGATTATCGCGCGCATGGAAAGCCGTGGTCGCCTCGCCAGGCAGTTGCGGGGGCTGCGCTTCGCGGCGCTGCCCGAGTTGCCCGCTGAGGCCAGCGTGCCCCTGGCTCGCCTTGAGGCCGAGGGGAAAGAGGCCGGCGATCTGACCAGCCTGGTTGATTCTCCCCGCTACGGGCTGATCGGCCTTGGCTATGTGCGCACGGCCCACGCCGCTCCCGGTACCATTCTGCACGTCGCCGGTAGTCGCGTCGAGGTGACGGCATTGCCCTTCGGGGAAAATGGGGAAACCCGGTTTCCCCATGCCCCTGCGTGAGGGCTGCGCCCGCCCAACCCCCGCGGGCGGGGGGATGGGGAAACCCGGTTTCCCCATGCCCCTGCG
>DAOTYR010000224.1:0-1612 GCA_034434655.1 Chloroflexaceae bacterium | reverse complement strand
CTGGTCGGCTCTGGCGCCGCTGGTGGTTGGCCTCGGCCCCGCGGAGCAGGCGGCCTGCGCGACCATCGCCGCGGAAGAACCCGAACCGGAGCCGTTGCCGGTGCTCCTGGTTGCCACCGGGCGGGGAGGCGACGGCGAAACTCCTGTCAAGTAACAGGATTTCCGCAGTGGAGGGGCGCGGGGAGGCGTAGCCTCCCCGCATGCTCCGCTTCTCCGCCCGCGGCGGCCAGGCGAACCGCCGACAGCGCCCCCACCGGGGAGCGACGGGAACTCCTGTTACTTTAATGTAATTTCGAGTATAATAAAACAGGCTGTGGCGCCAATGGCGGCTGCGCCGCACCCCAACGGGATGCACATAGGTTGTTTCTGGGAGGGCGCGGCCCTTCCAGACCCTCCCACCTGGTGAGTGTATGGGGACACCAGGTTTCCCCATCTCCCTGCGTGCCGGCTGCGCCCGCCCACACCCTCCCGCGGGCGGGGGCCTGGGTGCGCGGGCCTCCGGCCCGCATCCGCAAGGGGAGGGGGAAACCCGGTTGCCCCCCTCCCAGCCTCCCCCCGCTGGGGGGAGGCGCCCGGTTCCCGCCCCCAGCGGGGGCGGGTGAGGGAGGAGGCGGTCTGCGTAGGAGGGATTTTCCCTCCCGAACCCTCCCGCGGGCGGGTGGGTATGGGGAAACCCGGTTTCCCTATACCCCTGCGTGAGGGCCAGGCCCTCCCGCGGGCAAGGGCGTGGGGAAACCCGGTTTCCCCACACCCCTGCTCCAGCAGCCTATGTTCACGTTAGACGGTCATGCGCATGGCGCACAACGCCCGATGCACATGGCCTGGGAACGCGGGCGTCCCGCCTGCGTCGCGGCTCCGCAGGCACGGTGACGGCTCCCTCCCGGACCCTCCCCCAGCGGGGGAGGGAACCCGGCTCCTACCCCCAGCGGGGGGAGGCTGGGAGGGGGGCTGAACGCGGCGAACGGTTTTCACCTCAGCCCTCCATGCGGCTCCGCCGCACAACGCCGCAATGAACATAAGGTTCTTTCTGGGAGGGCGAAGCCCTCCCAGACCCTCCCGCGGGTCGGGGAATGGGGAAACCCGGTTTCCCCATTCCCCTGCGGGGCGGGGGCGTGGGGAAACCCGGTTTCCCCACACCCCTGCGCACGGGCTGCGCTCGCACCTTCCCGGGGGCGTGGGTGCGCGGGCCTCTGGCCCGCATCCGCAAGGCGAGGGGGAAACCGGGTTTACCCCCTCGCAGCCTCCCCCCGCTGGGGGGAGGCGCCCGGTTCCCGCCCGCAGCGGGGGCAGGTGAGGGAGGGGGCGGTCTGCGTAGGAGGGATTTTCCCTCCCGCACCCTCCCGCGGGCGGGGGTATGGGGGAACCTGGTTCCCCCATGTTCACGTTAGGAGGAAGCCATGTCCTTGAGTCGTGGTAATGGCGATGGTCCGGGGATCGTATGGTACGAAGGCCTGGGGTTCGACATTGGCGCGCGAGTGGAGATCGTTGACCCCGCGGAGCGCGAGGCCGTCGGGGCGGCGGCGGGCAGCGTGGTAGGCTTTGACGCGAGCGGGCCGCGACCGGGCGAGAGCTTTATCCGCGTCCTGGTGCAACCGGATCTGGCCACGCCGAC
>DAOTYR010000223.1:0-5733 GCA_034434655.1 Chloroflexaceae bacterium | reverse complement strand
GCCGGCCAAGCCAGTCACCGAGATACATTTCCATAGGCGCGTTCCTGTTCGGGAATACCGCTGCGGCGGGCGATCTCTGCCGCGGTGATCGAAGAGGCCGGCGCGTAGGCGCCTGCCTCGACAATGCCGATGCGCGCTGTTCATACACCCAGCATCCAACGACGGAATCCAGCGACAATGTCGCTCCGGCGGGAGCGGCGCGTGTGATTGTCGCCATTATACCGGTTCGCGCGAATGCGCGCGCAGCGCCGATCGGCACCCCGCTTGCCTTTCAGACGGGCATCAGCAAGGGCTGCGGAGGCGTGTGGTATACTTCCTCCAGAGACGGAGCAACACGGGCCATGCCGCCCGGAGGAGCTATGTCGAGCCTCGCCGTCGTTATTCTCAACTACAATCGCGCCGATCTGCTGGCGGATTGCCTGGGGTCGATCTATTCCGCGCCGACACGCTGCACGCTGACGGTCTGGGTGGTGGACAATGCCTCGACCGATGGCAGCGCCGAGATGGTACGGACGCGCTTTCCGCAGGCTCAGTTGATCGTCAGCCCGGTGAACGGCGGGTTCGCCTACGGGAACAACCTGGCCCTGCGGGCCATTCTCGCCGGGCCGCGGGTAACCTATGTGCTCCTGCTCAACAACGACACCATCGTGCCGCCCGGGGCGCTCGATGGGTTGGTGGAGTACCTGGAGCGCCACCCGGACGTGGGCGTGGTTGGCCCCAAGCTGCTCCTGCCCGACGGCTCGCTCGATCTGGCCTGCCGGCGCAGCTTTCCCAGCCCCGAAGTCGCGTTCTACCGCATGGTAGGTCTGGCGCGACTGTTTCCGCGCCACCCGCGCTTCGCCCGTTACAACCTGACCTACCTGGACCCGGATGTGGAGACGGACGTGGACGCGGTGGTGGGGGCCTGCATGCTGCTGCGCGCGAGCGTCATCCGCGAGGTGGGCCTGCTCGACGAGCGGTTCTTCATGTACGGCGAGGATCTGGACTGGGCCTACCGCATCAAGCAGTACGGCTGGCGAATCGTCTACTACCCGCGGGTGGTGGTCTACCACTACAAACGCGCCGCGAGCAGCCGGCGGCCCATTCCGTCTATCCGCGCCTTCTACGACGCGATGCGCATTTTTCATCGGAAGCACTATCGGGCAATGACGCCGGCCCCGCTCAACGCGCTGATTGAGACCGGCATTACCGCGAAGGAGTTGCTGGCGCTTGGCCGTAATCTCCTCCTCCCCCCAGCGGCGCGCCGGGTCGGTTAAGGCGCGCCCGGCCCTGCGACCTCGCACCTGGCGCGCGTTCCTGCGCCTCGGGTTGATCCTCTGCGACCTGCTGGCGCTCAATGGCGCGGTCGTGGGCGTGTTCCTCGCTTTTCGCCCCACGATCGAGGCCGCCGGCGACCGCCTACCATCCAACCCCATGGACGTGGCGCGCTTCGCCCTGCTCTTCAACCTGACCGCGCTGGTCATCTTCGCCGCCAACGGATTGTACGAGATGCGCCGCGGCGCCTCGCGGGTTGACGAAGCCTTCAAAGTGGTCACGGCGGTATCGCTGGTAGCCGTGGCGGGGATCGTGATCAACACCCTGCTCCCGCAACTGGGCGGCCAGGATCTGCCCATCACCCGCGACGTGCTGGTGTGGAGCTGGGGAATCGCCATCGGCGCGGCGGTGCTGCTGCGCGGCCTGCACCGCAGCGTGGTCTACTGGCTGCGACGCCACGGCATTGACACCCGCCGCGTGGTGCTGGTCGGCGCCCGCGAGCCAGGGCAACTCGTCTGGCGCACCATTCGCCGCCGCCCGGCCCTGGGGTATCGCGTGCAGGGCTTTGTGAGCGACACGGCCCCCGTCGGCAGCGACGTCGAGGGCTTGCCCGTCCTCGGGCGCACCAGCCAGCTCGGGCGGGTCGTGCGGGCCACCCAGGCCGACGAGGTGATCATCGCCCTCTCGGGGCGCTCCACCCAGGACCTGCTGGAGATCATCAGCCTGGCCGAGGACGAGTCGGTCGCGATCAAGGTCTATCCCGACACCTTCCAACTGATCACCAACAATGATATTTCCATCGGCGATCTGAGCGACCTGCCGCTGGTCTCGGTCAAGAACGCCGCCCTCGACAATCCCTGGAACCGGGCGCTCAAACGCGCCCTCGACATCGTGGTGGCGACCACCGTGCTGCTGCTCGGCGCCCCGGTGCTGCTGCTGATCGCCCTGGCTATTCGCCTGGAGTCGCCTGGACCGGTGTTCTTTCTCCAGGAGCGGGTGGGGATGGACCAGCGACCCTTCTGGATGATCAAGTTTCGCACCATGCGCGCGGACGCCGAGCAACTCGGCGCCTGGACCACCCCCAACGACCCCCGCGTCACGCGCGTGGGGCGCTTCTTGCGCCGCACCAGTCTCGATGAATTGCCCCAGTTGATCAATGTGCTGCTGGGCGAGATGAGCATCGTCGGCCCGCGCCCCGAGCAACCGCGCTGGGTCGAGCAGTTCAGCCAGCAGATCCCCCGCTACATGCGCCGCCATAAAGAGAAAGCCGGCCTCACCGGCTGGGCCCAGGTCAATGGACTGCGCGGCGACACCAGCATCGAGGAACGCACGCGCTACGATCTGTACTACATTGAGAACTGGTCGCTGCTGTTCGATATCAAGATCATTCTGCGAACCGTTGTCAATTTTCTCACTGGAAAGCAAGAAAACGCATATTGACGCGCACGGACAGGGGGTGTATAATGCACCCTCGGCTGAGCCAATCGGCCATGGTACTCGCGCCCCCCGTTACGTTTTGGTGACGGGTTTCGCGTTCCGGGAAGGCACCCGGCACAGCGCAACACGCAACACCGAACACGAAACGGATGTCGTCATCACGGCGGTCGCTGTTGACGCCCCTTGCTTTCTGATGGCGCCGGGCGGGCTTTTGTGAGGTTGTATGGACGTCTGCCAACAACTGCGCGCACGCGCGCTGCGCATCGCGAAGTGCATCGCCATGCGGCTTGCGGCCGGGCAGGCGTCTGATCGGCCTGCCTCTGGATAGTGACGCCTCGCGCGTCGTTCCTCTCCGGTTCCCCGCAAGCCCTTGCCGAAGCAGGGGCTTTTTTGATCCCCCGGCGCAGCGCGCCACCACCTGTTCCAATCCGGCTGTGAGGATGCGCCTCACGGTTTGACTCCGTGCGCGCATGAGCGTGATGCCGCCCCTCGGGGCGGTGATCTGAGCGTGCGTTTCGATCACCGTCGTTGGATGCGGGAGCCGCCAGCGCCCCGACACGCGTTGGAGGAGGGTGGGGAAAGCGGGTTTCCCCATGCCCCCATCGGACGGTCTGGAAGGGTGAGGGGAAACCCCGTTTCCCCGCGCCCCCATCGGACGGCCTGGAAGGGTGAGGGGAAACCCCGTTTCCCCTGGAAGATTGCATAGCACCTGGGAGGGATCAACATACAGTGAAGCAGCAGACCTACGCCGACTACATGCGGGACCACTTCGGTGTTACGGGTGAGGGCCAACTGACCGACTTTTTGAGCCGCGAGCACGGCGAGTTGATGCTGGGCGGCCGGTTGAACCTGTCCGAGCTGGCGCGGAGCCATGGCGCTCCCCTGGAGGTCGTGTACACCCCGCAGATCAGCACCCAGATCGCCCGGATGCGGCACTGGGCCGAAGCGGCGCGGCGGCGCGCCGAGTATGCGGGGCGCTTTCTGTACGCCTACGCCACCAAGGCCAACTTCGCCGCCGAGGCGGTGCAAACGGCGCTGCAAGCCGGCGCGCACTACGAGACATCCGCCGCGGCTGATGTGGTGATCGCCCACGGCCTGTTTCGGCAGGGGTTGCTGCCCCACGACCGCCTGATCTGCTGCAACGGCTCGAAGGAAGCGGGCTACCTGGAGGCGATCCGCGACCTGCGGCAGGCCGGCTGCGCCAATGTGATACCGGTGCTGGACGATCTGGACGAACTGGAGGCGCTGCTTGACATGCCGGCGACGCTACGCTTCGGGGTGCGCGAGCGCGCCGCGGGCAATCGCGACGGCACCCATCCGGGCAACGATCGCTTTGGCCTGACCGCCGAGGAGATCGCGCGGGCCGCCGCGCGCATCGCCGGTAGCGGGCATGAACTGGCGCTCTACCACGCCATGATCGGCAGCCAGGTGGAAGACGAGGCCCACTTCCTGGCAACCCTGCGCGAGTCGGTGGAGAACTACGCGCGCCTGCGGCGCGTCACCCCCACGCTGCGCTACTTCAACTTCGGCGGGGGGATGCCAACCTCGGGCTACCGTCTGGGGTTCAGCTTCGATTACGAGGGCTTTCTGACCCGGCTGATGGTCACCATTCGCGATACCTGCGCCGCCCATGGCGTGCCCGTGCCGGATCTGATCGGCGAGTTCGGGCGCTACACGGTGGCGACCCACAGCGTCGTGTTGCTCGAGGTCGGCGCGGTGAAGCGGGGCCAGCCGGGGGCACCCGATTGGTACCTGATCAACGGCAGCCTGATGGTCACCCTGCCAGACTCGCTGCTGGTTGAGGGACAGGAGTTCGTGATCCTGCCCTTGAGCGATTGGGAGCGCCCGGTGCGCCCGGTGCGCCTGGGGGGACGCCGCACCTGCGACAGCGATGATGTCTACCCGCGCCCCCACCGCGCGCCACTGATGTTGCCCGACACGGGCGCGGGCCTGGTGCTGGCGATCTTCGGCGTCGGGGCCTACCAGCAGATGATCGCGGGGCGTGGCGGGGCGCACCACTGCCTGAGCCCCGAACCGGCGCGGGTCATCGTCACCGAGCGCGAGGGCCGGCTCGTCTCGCGCTACGTGCCCCAGCAGGATCAGGCGACCATCGCCCGGCTGCTGGGCTACCCGCCCCACCTCGCGCCGGTGGCGATGCGCCCGGTGGGCGCCCCGCGCCGGCGCGGCTATCCGCGGCAGCCGCGGATGGTTCGCGCCAGCGCAGCAGGGGATTGATACCATCCTAACCCTCCCCCGCCGGGGTTGGGAACCAGGCTCCTCCCCCCAGCGGGGGGAGGCCGGGAGGGGGGCAACCGGGTTGCCCCGTACCCCCGCCCGCACGAGCGTCTGGACGGGACCCCTGCTGGTCAAACTGGTTGACACGCTTGGCACCGTTCCCCCGCCCGCGCGAGCGTCTGGACGGGCTGCGCCCTCCTACGAACACCGCCCCCTCCCTAACCCTTCCCCGCTGGGGGAGGGAACCGGGCTCCTCCCCCCAGCGGGGGGAGGCTGGGAGGGGGGCAACCGGGTTGCCCCACATCCCCTCACCCGGTGGGAGGGTTGGGGAGGGCCACGCCCTCACGCAGCGGGATGGGACAACCGGGTTTCCCCATCTCCCTCACCCGGTGGGAGGGTCTGGACGGGCTGCGCCCTCCTACGAACACCGCCCCCGCCGGGGGCGGGAACCGGGCGCCTCCCCCCGGCGGGGGGAGGCTGGGAGGGGGGCAACCGGGTTGCCCCTCACCCCCGCCCGCGGGAGCGTCTGGGTGGGCGTAGCCCTCCCAAGAATTATACCAAATCCAGTTGGCAGTTCCGCATTGTCGTTGCCGTCATCGCTCATCGTGACGCCATGTGCGGCAATCTGCAATCCAAAATCTGCAATCGGAAATGGTATTATTTGCATCCTGTCGGTGCGCGGCGCAGCCGCACGGGCGGCTGATGAAGATGAAGCATAGAAACCGGTATTCTTCCTCGTGCCGTAAAATTAAGAATATAATCCGGTATGCGCCTGGCGCCGTGGGGCTGATGGTCTTTGAGCAATCC